>CAQBRY010000054.1:2167-11478 GCA_948762645.1 uncultured Eubacteriales bacterium
TCTTGAAAGTTCTTTTAGCGTTATGCCTGATTCATATAATTTGATAGTTTTGCTTAAAATTTTAAATATTGCACCTAATATATAAGGCTTATCTTTTTCCCAATTATTTAAAATTTCATTCATCGTTTTTCTTTCAATTGATTGCAAAGGAATAACTTCTATCCATTAAATCAGGTCTGTTTACCACACAATTTATCCCATTTAGAGAAATACAATTACAATAAGTGTATATAACCTTATCATCGTCTGTGTAAAGTTTACGTTTTGACGAACTGCCACCTGTTACACATTTACAAAGTTCATCGCTAAGTGTATTACTTATATTTGAGATATTATCAAAACTTATCCACCAATGGGGAGCAATTGTTTCAATAAATTTTTCAGTATTGCTTGGTAAACTTAAATTTTCAAGTTTTGAAGGATCAATCAAATTTTGTATCAGTTTGTTGGCAGTAGTTTTTGAGCTTCCTTGTGTACCAAATACTACGTTTATGGGGTGTGGTATATCTGGAATATAACAGCTAATCAAATACCCTAAAAATAATATTTTAAATTTTTCGATTATTCTTATATAGTCAAAAATTTTCCAAATGTCATTTACATTGCTTTCTGTTTGTGGTATTATTTGAGATAGTTGATGAGAAAACTTATTAAATATAAAAGGCGTGTCTGCAATGAGTTTGTAGCCGTCTTTATTTATTTGTATGACTTCACCTTTTTAGTTACCTAAGTCATAGTAAATGCTGCTTTCATATCTTCCTATTCTAGTGTATATGTACGTTTTTTACGCTGATGTAAACTTATTCGCAATTTCAAAAATTAAAAGCTCTGAAAATTCTTTAGTAAAGTCTTTTGGGGGTAATTTGCTAAATTTTTCGTAACAAATTTTTTTAATAAGTCTATTAAAGTTTTTAGACCCTATTTTAAAAATTTTTGTTTCCCTGTTTAAGTCAACTTTTGCAAAATATTCCTCTGTTTCTGTATATAAAAATCTAAAATTATATTGGCTATTATTTATCAGTTCTTTTAAACTTCTGTTCCAATTGAATTTTTCATCATTATATTTTTTGGCGGTATTTTTCTTTTCTCTTTCTAAGTAACAATCTTTTAAAATACCGCTTTTTTCAATTGTTTCCGATAATCGTTCATTATAGTTCATTGTTTGAAATTCCCTCCATCATTTTATTCCATCTGTTATATAAGCCATGGATGTACATATCTATATTTTCATATTCTTTTAAGATATGAAAGTGATCGCCACACCTATGGCTTTCAAGATATTCTTCAATTTGACTCCAGCTCTCACCATTTTTATGGTAATCTGTCAAATTATTAAGCTCACTTTTTGCAAAAGCGTAAAGTTCTGAACCTTTTTCTTGAAATGATTTGGGTATTTTAGCTATTTCAGATAAAGTCTTAAAAATACTAAAAAGTTTGTTATACTGTTTTTCTCTTAAGATTTCAAAAGACTTTATGGTTAATTTTATATTTTCTCTTTTAAAAATTTCACGTTTAATTTTTGTTTTTTCGTCTAACGTTAATTCATCCTTGAAAATCTTTACATTATTTGGAGTGAAAAAATATGGAAGATATTAAAAACAGTATTGGAGAAAGAATTCGTAAATTAAGGAAAGAAAACAACATGACACAACAAGAATTAGCGAATAAATTGTATGTTAAAAGAGAAGTTGTGAATTATTATGAAAATAATTCACGTCAGCCAAAAATCGCTGACATTATATGTATGTCAAAAATTTTTAATGTTTCAACAGACTACATTCTCCTAAACGAATCTGCTAGAAAATTAGATAATCAGGAAATTTATCAGAAATTTGGGCTTGATGATAATTCGATTATGTCTCTTGCACAGCAAAGAACAAGAAATGATATACGTTCACGTTTATGTTTAAGTTTCTTAAATTATTTTATTTCCAATGGTTGGTTATGGGAATTTTCTAATTACTTGTGGAGGACAGTAGCAGACATGAAAATAGACAATATGGCTCGAAATAGCTATAAAATTATTAGTGACTTTATGATTGAAGATCAAAAACTTGGTAAAGCTTATTTTATTTCACACTCTTTGAAGCTTTTTAGCGAAATTGTACCAGATTTATTAAGAATGTTTTATGATAATAGAGAATTTAACGAATTAGTAGAAATGAGAATCAATGAAATTATTATTCCCCCTCCTGACATAGTTAAAAAATTTTATGAAGAATGCACCAATAAGGAGTAAATAATGGCTACCGTTGCTAAACGTGGAAATTCATATAGAATAAAAGTGTCATTAGGATATGACTCAAATGGCAAACAGATTATAAAATCTAAAACATGGACTCCAGAGAAGGGAGCATCAAAAAAACAAATTCAAAAAGAACTTAATAAACAAACTATCCTATTCGAAGAGAAATGTAAAAAGGGCTTAGTTTTAGATAGTAGTATTAAGTTTTCAGAATTTGCTGAAAAATGGATAAAAGATTACGGAGAAACACAGCTAAGACCCAGAACTCTTGCACGATATAAGGAACTTCTAAAAAGGATAAATATTTCAATTGGGCATATAAAATTAGAAAAATTACAACCACATCATCTTACGGAATTTTATAAAAATTTATTTGAAGAAGGTATAAGAAATGATACAAAATATAAACCTTTTTTTAATTTTGATAAATTTGTTAAAGATTTGAAGATTACTAAAGTATCACTTGCAAAATTATCAGGAGTTTCTATTCAAGTTATAAATTTGTGCTTTAAAGGTTTGAATGTTAATTATCAAAGTGCTTTAAAAATTTCAAATGCACTAAATAAAAAAATAGATGATGTTTTTGAACCTTTTGAAGCAAAAAAATATTTGTCACCTAAAACTATGCTTTACTATCATCGACTCATTTCTGTAATAATGTCTACTGCTGTACAATGGCAACTAATTATTTCAAATCCTTGTGAAAGAGTTAAGCCACCTAAGGTTTCTAAAAAAGAAGCAAAGTATTTAGACGAACATCAAGCAAAAAAATTATTAAGTGTAATACAAAATGAAGATATAAAGTATAAAACTATCATAGAAGTGCTGATTTATACAGAAATGAGACGTGGCGAACTTTGCGGACTAACTTGGGATGATATAGACTTTAAAAATAAACTTTTAAATATTAATAAATCAATTTTATATCTGTCTGATAGGGGGGTTTTTGAAGATTTAACTAAGAATCAAAGTTCAAACAGAGTTATTCCGATTTCTGATAATGTTATAAAAAGTTTGAAAGAATATAAAAATATCAAGAAAGTCAAAAATTATTACTTGGTTCAAAATGGAATGGTGAGAATAACAAAATTTTTACATCATGGAATGGTGGAAATATTCACCCTGATACGATTTCCGACTAGTTTAAAAAATTCTTGCTAAGACATGATTTACCCAATATTTCAATACATTCACTTAGACATACAAACGCTTCTTTAATGATTGCTAATCATGTACCAATTAACATTGTTTCAAAAAGATTAGGTCATTCAAATGTAAGTACGACAGGAAATATTTATGCACATTCAATACGTAGTGCAGATGAAGCTGCCGCCCAGACTTTGCAAAATATATTTGGCAACTAATTGTTAGCTATTTTAAAAAAATTGTATAGATCAAACATAATAGTTATAATCTATACAATTGCATTTTTGTTTTTTCTAATATCATATCTTTCATAGTATTTTTTTCTTTTTTTAGTAGGTCATCTAGTAAATCATAAAAAATATATACTTTGTTTCACTTATCTAAAGTATCTATTTTGTGGAAAGTTAAACCCATTTACTAAAATTAATTGAAATATTACTTAATCATTTAATTAAATTTCTATAAAGTTAAATGGTGGCATTACCAAGTACCAGACCATAATTCTAAAGCCTGTGAATTAATGTTAATTTCTTTTTCTATTGTTGCGGCCATAAAATGAGTGCAATATCCTGTAGTGCTTATAATAACTATAAAAATTAATGAAGTGATGTCCAATATAAGCATTACTGCAAGTAAAATTAGTATAATAGCTATAAACCCACGTTCTATTATAACTCCAATTTTTTTGAGTATCTTGAAGCTTGTTTCTAAAAATGCCATAGCTTATTTTTTCTCCTTTATATTGATAATTTCTATATTGTTTCTTTTTCTCATAGCATACTTTAGTGTTTTTGAAGCACCGCTCCAATCATTTTGAACATAAGCTATCAAAAAATCAGAATTGTTAATCACCCATTTGTTCCTTTTTAGGATAGCTAAACGCGGAGGTACTGTTTCTAAATTAGGATAAATACTTCCGTCAAATATCTGTAAAAGATTTTTAGTATGTTCATTTTTTTCTTGCAGCATATATGCCAATAAGACTTTATAAAAGGATAATTTTTTCGCAATTCGTTGACAGTACGAGCACATAACCAATCAAAACTACCTTTACCACCGTTATAAAAAATGGTGGTATTTTCATTTTCAATTAGATTAGATATTTCCTTTTTTAGTTTTAGCTTGATTTTTTCTTTGCCAGAAATGTTTGCGTGTCCTGCAAAAGTACAAATTTTCATATTAATGAATAATTCACCTGTCTAATATATAGACTAATTAATTATATAATGTATTAGTCTATATGTAAAGAGACCTAATGATTTAGTATCGAATTTAAACATTAGGTTGGTGATATATCATGATTAAACTAAGAGTTGTGGAAATTTTAAAAGAAAAAGGTAAAACCAATTATTGGTTATACAAACAAATGGGTATGAGTTATCAAAACTTTATGAAAATGATTAACAATAAAACCAAATCTATTCAGTATGCAAATATCGAAGCATTGTGTGTAATTTTGGAATGTGACCCGAATGACTTATTTCAATTTGAAGATGATTATTAATAAATGCTGAAGTGTTTTATTTAATTCGTCGTCAATATTTCATAATATTTTTGAGGTGATAAATTTGGATAAGTTTATTATTACACCAAGAGATAATGAGAGTGTTCAGTTATCGATTAGAATAGAAAAAAGAATACAGGACAGATTTGATGATTTAGCTAAACAAAGTGGTCGAACTAGAAATGAATTAATAAATCTTGCATTGGACTTTGCTTTAAGAAATGCTGAAGTAATGTTAGACAAATAATATGCCTATATCTTAAATCACATTTACTGCCGACATATACAACTATTATATTTTTTAAGAATAAAATAAAGAGGGTTTACTAAGATAAAATTAGTAAACCTTTATAATTGTTATTTATTATCAAAATGTTATTGTAACCGTATATTTTAGAATGTATAATAATTCTTTGTAGTAGGGGTTTAGCTTACGGAGAACAGTTAGCCCACTCCCAAAAAAGATTGGGGATGAGCATATGTTTGATATAATTTTATTCGTAGTACTTATGATATTTTACATATCATTTATTATAAATACAATTGATCTTATCAACAAAAATAAATAACCGTTTCTCTCTGCCACAAGTGAAAACGGCTATTTGTTAATCTAAATACTTTTGGGGGTAAACCGTTCTTTAGACGGTTTTACTCCTCCTACTTTTAGTATATATCATAATGTGACCATCTGTCAACACATTACTATAATATTCTTTCTGCATAATTTTATGCATGGAAAGTTATTTTATTTGATATTTGATTATATTTTTGTATTATTACAGATGAGTGCAATTCCTTAATAATTGTTGTGTTCTAAAAACGCAATGGCATAGAGATATTTAAAAAATTGTTGGTCTTTATTTGGCCTTTATTTTTATTAAAAAATACTTTATATTAATGAATTATAATAAACGCTAGTTTGTAAAAACTCGAATATAATGCCATTTATAATAATTCACAAAATATGGATAAAAATATATTGACGCTCTCATAACCCGAAGGTCGTAGGCTCAAATCCTACTTCCGCAACCAGTATGAAGTGCTATAAGGGGCATGAAATTCTTATAGCGACTTCTTTTTAAATTTTGTGAGAATTTTAAGTTGCTTGTAAAAAAGTTTAATGTTAGCAAGCAACTTTTTCTTTTTTAGCTCTGCCAAAATATTTAATAAATTGTTCCTCTTCCTTCCGGGAAAGCTTCGGAACTTTTATATTTCCGATCATCTTATAGAAAATCTCAATTTTTTGAGTTGTCATACCGTCGATAGTTTCACGATGATAAACTATAATTGTGTCTATAAACTCGTTTAGAATATCAATCGTTAGGTCGATGACTTCAGAATATTTTTTACAATATCTAAAAATCCATTTACGTCAAGCACGTGCTTTTTATCTTCCAACACCATTTGTTTTAGATTCTTGATTTTCTGTTTAAGCCCCGACTGTTCATCCTCATATTTATAGGTTAGCTTTTTAAATCTTTCTTCCGTGAGATTTCCTAAAATTTTTTCTTCAAATAGTCCCTCGATTAAAGCATCTATCTCTTTATCTCGTGCAATCCTTTTTTGAAGAGTTTCGTTGTTTTTTCTTTGCCTTTCCTGAGTTAGTTTGTAATTTTCATCAACGACTAATTTTACAAATTCATCCTCAAAATTATTTGCAAACCCTACAATTTTTGCAATGTTATTTTTGACGACTTGAGTTAGCATATCAACACGAATATGATGAGTTTTTTTGCAAAGCCCATTATTTGCACGTTTATTTTTGCAAGAAAAATAACTATTATCATTGTTGCCAACAATATACTTATAGTTTAAATTAGCCCCACAATCGGAACATTTAAGGAATCCGGCGAACATATTTTTTTCTATTTGTTTAGGTTTACGATATTTGGTATCTCCGAAAGTAGTCTGAACTTTTTCAAAGTCCGCCCTATCTATAATCGGCTCGTGTGCATTTTTATGTACTTCCCAATTTTCCCTTGAGTTGTCATGACGCTTTTTGAGTTTAAACGATTTAGAATAAGTCTTAAAATTTACTACATCACCTATATATGATTGGTTCTGCAAAATGCCTGTAATTGTTCTGTGGTGACATATAAATTTGCCTAAAGGAACTTTTTTAGCTGCTTTTCTTATTCCTTTCTTGTCGGCGTAAACTGATGGAATTAATATTTTTTTCTCCTTAGCTTTTCAGCAATTTTGTTTACGCTTTCGCCTTGAAGTCTCATGTTAAAAATACGACGAACAATTTCGGCTGCTTCATCGTCTATTATCCACTTTTTCTTATCTTGGTCATATCTATAACCATACGGCGGATGTCCAACTGCGTAGCCTTGGTTGCTTTTAAGGTGTAAAGTACACTTTATTTTTCGGCTCATGTCTTTGCAGTACCATTCATTCATGATATTACGAAATGGCGTAAAATCATCCTCACCCTTTTCGCTGTCAACGCCATCGTTGAGTACAATAAATCTTACGTTATGGGTAGGGAAAATATAATCTGTAAACTTGCCGACTTCTATATGATTTCTTCCAAGCCTCGACATATCCTTAACAATTAAAGTAGAAACCATTTCTTGCTCAATTAACTCAAAAAGTTCTTTAAATCCATTCCTGTTAAAAGTTACTCCGGAAACTCCATCATCAATAAATATCTTGATATTCCTGAAACCATTTTTATTTGCAAAATCAGTTAATAGTTTGCGTTGATTTGCTACACTGTTACTTTCACCCTCTTTTTCATCGTCACGATAAAGCCTTAAATAAAGTGCTGTTATTTTCTCGTCTGCTAATAATTCATCTGTTATGTTTGATAATTTCTTTAAATTTGACTGCTTCATTTATAAACATCCTTTCATTTTTAAGGCGTATATAAACGGCTTGCAGCCAAAGCAATATTTACATATATAATTATACCGCCTTCTAATGCTTTAATTCTACAAATTTTGATAAAACTCGTTTTGAATCTCTGTCTTTAACAATTTTTTTATTTTTTCAGGTAAAGATTCAGAACTTTCGTCATAGTGAGAAGTCACAATATATGTTGTTTTACCGATTTTATAACTTGTTTCTTCAGGAAAAAATATAATATCATCGTCTTTTTCGTTCATTAATTTTAATCCCCCTGATTTTTAGGTATTCAGCATAGTCATAGCTTTTATTTACATTTTTTTAATTAAGTTAATTTAATCTGCCGCTGGTTTACCGCAACATTGGAATCACGGGGTCCCCAAAAAATTACTGAATTTTTAGGGGTAAATGAAACCACCCCATCATCTCTCGGATCGGGCTACACTCTGGGACTTAACCTCGACTATGTAGGAGTGCCGTTATTAGTACCATCAACCCCAAAATAGTAATCGGTTAAATCTTTGTTGTTTGCTATCATAACACCTGATGTTAAAAAGCCTGACTCTGCATTAATTCTCTGGTTTAGCATACTTCCTATCAAATACTGATTAAACTCTGTAAAAATACTTCCTCGTTCTCCCGATAAAATACTCCCGTCTGATAAATACTCAAATTCTACTTTAAGCGTGTTATATTCGTAAAAATTCATCAGATTATTCGCAAAAGTTTCTATGTTTCCGACTGTAATTTTAGTACCAAGGAAATATCCTCTGTCGAAAAGCAATGTTGCTTTGTCTATTTTCAAAATATTTTCTTTATGATTAGGAAAAACATGACTGTTTCGTTTTTTATAAACAGTAGTGCTTACCTTAAATGGCAATATTTGAAATAGATATGTGCCACTCAAACTTGCTGTAAAATCAAAATAAAATTTACCTGATGTATATTCATGGTTCGGGTCTAAGTATGTAAAATCTGCCACACTGCCAAATTTATATCTCACATTAAATATCGGTTCTTGTACCGTTATTCTTACAGTTTGATTTTTATTGATATTTCCATTAAAAACCTCTCTGTAATCGGATTCAGACGTATTAAAATCATATTTATAAAGAGTAATGTCCAGACCAGTTACAATCTCGTTTTTATTGATATTTATATTGCCAAAGAGTATATTCTCCTCAATCGTAAACCTTATATCTTGATTTTGTTTGTAAATTTTTATAATTCCATCTCTTGTATCATTAATACAAGCATTTGCAGTAAAAGCTACATTCTGGATAGCCTCTTTATGCGAACAAATAGGGATTAACCCTAAAACTGTAGTGTTTTTCAAGTCATTTGATATGGTGTAGTCTGTGTTTATTGTTAGTCCTGCGTCATTTAGTATGTTTGAAAGGCAATCATATGCTGTCATATTCTGTTTACTCCAGCCTATTATTCCGCCTTCAAAATAAGTAGTGCGATCTAAACTTCCAAGGGGAGATATGAGGTTAAATGTTATCTCATAGGGTTTATTTCCGTCCCAAGTGTCTAAAAAATAAACACCCATTTGTCTTTGGGTGC
>CAQBRY010000055.1 GCA_948762645.1 uncultured Eubacteriales bacterium
ATATTGTCGTTTCTGTTTCTTCTGAATCTTTATTGTTATTTTCTACGTAAAAACGCTTGATATTATCTATATTGATAATTTCATCACCCATATTTAAAAACATTGTCAATCAGTCCTTTCTAAAATGGTAAATCTTGATCATTAAATAAATCATCCAGATTATCTTCTTGAGATTTACTTTTATCCTGACCTTCTTCACTTTTTTTAAATGCACAAAAATTTACATTATTAACAAATACATAAACTGCTTTTCTTTTGTTGCCCTGCTTGTCCTCATACTGTCTTGTTTCTAATCTTCCTTGAGCAATTATCGGGTCTCCTTTTTTAAAATATGTACTGATAAATTCTGCTGTATTTTCCCATGCTATGCAGTCTATAAAGTCTGATACCTTTTCTTCATCTTTCTTCGCTCGGTTTCTTTCTACTGCCAAACAAAAATTTATTACTTTCTTTCCACTTTCTAATTTTTTAAGTTCAAGATCTTTCGTAAATCTCCCCATTAAAACGACTATATTTAGCATTAAAATTCCTTCTTTCTATACTTTATCTGAGGCACAAAATATTTTTTGAACTTCGTTTAATAGAAGGGCTATTTCTTCTACTCTTTTTGGTTCAAATTCCTTTGCAAGACTTATTAAATCATCTATTTTTATTTGTGCTTGATTTTTAAGACTTGCGGATTTTACCCCAAACATTTTATCTTCCTCATCATAGTAAAATTCCACATCTCCATTAACGTCTAACCCCATATCTTTCCTAATATGTATCGGTATGGTTATTCTTCCTAAATCATCAATTTTTTTAACCAGTTTTACTTTTTCCATTTTAATTTTCTTTGTCCTTTTTCTTAAAATTTTTGAGTTTGTCTATGGTCTCATTTATCTGATTTTCTGAGAGTTCGTTAAGATTTCTTACCTTATATTTATCAAGAATACTCTTTCTTAATCGCTCAGACTGTAAGCCATACTTTTCTATCTCTGTATCAAGTTGACTTACTATTTCTTGAATTTCTTCGGGGACATCTTCTCCGGCGTAAACATAAAGTCCTAATCCGTGCCTTGCTATCGCCTTTGTAAGTCCTCTTTGTATTGCTGTGTTCACGTCAAAACTTGTTAATTTGGCAAGTGGTATAGACACATTTCTATAATCTGTAACAGGGTAGTATTCAATATGTTCAAGACCTTCAATTGTTACTCCGACCTTTACCCAGCACGTCCTTCCGTCGGTAAAATAATTTATTCCCGACGTAGTTTCATAGACTTTTGATGCCATATTTGGATAATGCTTTTTTGCTTCGCCCCAAGCGTACGCCCATGATAAATACTTCATTTTGTTTTTTAGTTCTACTTTGTCATTTACATTTACTTTTGATAAATTTTCAAATACGCTTTTACTTTTTTCTTGACAATTCTCATCTTTGTTTGATACAATCATCTCACCGACACCTAGGAAGTCGGTATAACAATTGTTATCTGTCTCCGGCTTCTGGGCTGGAGAATTATCTTTTTCAGATAACTTGTTTTTTATTGATACTTCTCCTTTAGAGGTATTTTCACTTTGTACTTCGCTTTCTTTATTGTTTGTATTTCTTAAATTTTCTTTTTTCTTCATTTTTTAAATTCCTTTCTAATTTATTTCATTTTTAAAAAATACTTTGGATATGTTTTTATTTGGATCAACTTTTATTTGTATTTCACCTTCGCAGGTGTTATAATTAAAAAGTTGATTTTTTCTTTTGTTTTCAGATGGGCTCCAACAGCCACTCTGGAAACATTTTTTTATTATCTTTATAAGCTCTCTTACGAACTTTACATTATCAACCATTGCTTCCATTACCTGCATACTTAATATCATTGTTTAATCTCCTTATTAAATCTCCTTATTAATATTTAAATTGAGTTTTCCCTCTATAATTTCAACCTTGGCTATTCCTTTTATCTCCTCTTTTCCGATAATTCGCATTGAATTTGCTGTATAATGTTTTGTTTTTTCAATGTTTTCTTCTAAGTCGGAAAGTTTTTTTAATAATTTTTCTCTCTTGTTTTCCATTCTCTTAATTACAAAAACTAGTCTCTTAACTTTCTCATCAAATTTTTCTTCTATTTCCGTTAAGGTCTCGAAATTATTTTCTTTGTTTAGATTACTTAAAAATTCATCTCTGATTTCTTTAAGTGTCTGCATTTATCTTACCTTGCCGATAATCACTAAAATTGAACACTTTACACTTGCTGTTTTCTTCTGACTCTATGTAATAAGGAACTTCTGCTTCTAAAATATCTTCACCTTTAAAATATTTGTCCCAGTAATCCTCTTGAAGTTCTTCATCTTCCGATTTTTCGTATAGTAAGTTTGAAATTGGATAATCAAATATAGTGTCTAAAATCTTTTTTATCATTCTCATATTCTCGCTCCTAACATACTTTCTTATTTTTTGAATATATTTTTTTCATGTCATCTAAAATCTCTTTTTCGATCGTTGCATGGCATTTTTCGCAATAAATCCATTTTCCGTACTTATATATGGTTTTTTCTCCTGCCATGTTTTTTAAGCATATATCGCATCTAAATTTTCTTTTTAAAATTAAATCTTGATTTTTTGTTTCTTCACTGGTAACATTAGTTTTTGTTGCGAGTTCTAAGTTTTTACTTAGAACTCTTTTGCTTTTATATAACGTCATCAAAATATTCCTCTCTTTCCGCTTCCGTATGAAAGCTGTCTATACAATCTTCGCAGTACCACTCACCGCGTATTTCCCATATATCCTCTCCTGAATATATTTCTTTTCCGCATTCTGTGCAGTAGCCTATTGCTTCACACGTTGGCGGTTCTATCCATTCTCTTGGTTCTGGCAATTCATATCCTGTCATTGTTTTTCTCCTTTATTTTTAATTTATTTTTTATATTTATTTCTTTTGAATTTTAATTATTTTTTATATTCTTCTGAACTTTTCAAAAGATGTCGAATTTTGTCATTTTCCTGCTATATACTAAACTCATAATTCCTCTTATTTGTCGACATTCAGAGAAATTAAATATTTAAAATATAGGGGAAAGCTCAAATGCTTATAAATATCTATTCTCGTAAATCTCGTTATACCGAAGAAGGAAATTCTGTAGAAAATCAAATTGAAATGTGTAAAGAGTACATTTTAAAAAATATTAAAGGTGCTGAGCTTGAAGATATAGTTGTTTATGAAGATGAAGGTTTTTCTGGAAGCAATACCAACAGACCTCAGTTTAAAAAAATGATAGGTAATTCTAAAAAACAAAAACCTGATTATATCGTCTGCTATAAACTTGATAGAATTAGTCGTAGTGTCATTGATTTTTCCAACTTCATTGAAGATATGAGTTCAAGAAATATCTCTTTTATTTGTATTAGAGAACAATTTGATACTTCAAATCCAATGGGTAGAGCCATGATGTATATTGCTTCTGTTTTCGCTCAGCTTGAACGTGAAACTATCGCTGAAAGAATTAGAGATAATATGCTCATGCTTTCTCACACTGGCATATGGCTTGGTGGAATTTGTCCTACTGGATTTACTTCTGAAAGAAAAACTGATGTAGTTATTGATGGAAAAATCAAGCAGTACAGTTACTTAAAAGAAAATGAAGATATTAAAACTGTAAGATTAGTTTTTGATTTGTTTCTTAAATTTGGTTCTGTATCAGCTGTTTCCAAATACTTAAATAAAAATGAAATAAGCACTGTTAATAACAATTTTTTTTATAATAAATCTGTAAGAGATATTTTGCGTAATCCTGTTTACTGCACCGCTGACAAAGACTCTTTCGATTATTTCAAACAAAAAGGCTCAGAGGTTTATTTTGAACCAAAGGACTTTAATAAAGGTCTAGGTACAACCGCTTTTAATCGTAATAATTTTAAATTGGGTCGTAGACGTAATCCTATATCAGAGTGGATAATCGCTCTTGGAAAACATAAAGGTATAATCAGCGGTAAAGATTGGGTTCAAGTTCAAAATATACTTAATAAAAATAAATCTTTTTCTCGAACTCGTAGAAGTCATGCTTTGTTGTCTGGAGTTATTTATTGTCAAACTTGTGGTTCTAAAATGCAAATTAGGTTGGTATCAAATAAAAATCTCTACTATTATGTTTGTGTGCGTAAAAAAGCATTGGGGAAAGACAGTTGCGACAGTAAAAACTTAAAAGGTGCTGAAACTGACGAGCAAGTCATAAATTACATCATGAACTTTGATGAGAATAAACTTAAAAAAGACTTGAACATCAGAAAGTACACTCGCAAAGTAAATAAATTTGACGATAAACTTGATGAAATTAAATGTGAGATTGAGAAACTGGAAAATAAAAAACATAATTTATTCAAATACTTGGAAAAAGATGATGGCACTTCTTTTTTTAAAGACCTTAAAACAAGGATTAATACCATTAATACCCAAATTCAAAAATTGGAAGTCCAAAAACAAAATTATCAATCTCAATTTAACTGTGCTGAAAATGAAAAAACTGATGTAGAACAGATTTTAAAAAATCTTCGCTTTTTTAAGACGAATTTTCATAATCTCGATTTTGATGCAAAAAAATCACTCCTTCGTTTAGTTGTTAATAAACTAACGTGGAATGGTCAAAATTTAAAGATTTTGTTAAATGGCGAAAAAGATGCTTTATAATCTCTTTTTGTCGGATTTTGTTTTTGCATTTTCTTGTCGACATTAGAGATTTGCTGTCTTTTTTTGTCTTAAAGTGTACTTAAAAAATCTATAGAAGGAACCTTAGTCATGGTTTATTCTATGGAAGATAAAAATAAACGAGCAGGTCAGGCACTTTTAGATACGGTGTCGCCTGTGTCTCCGGGGCCTGACTATAACTTTAAGAGCAAATCCATCGCTTGCTGAGCTTAACTCAACGAAGGCAGTCGCTGTGTATGTTGAGGTCGAGTTTCACGATACCGCAGATGGAGCAAAGTGGATTATAGAGAACACCAAAACCATCGGAGAAGCTATCTGCAAAGGGGTCTGCAATTACTTTGGAGTAACTTACAAATCAGACTCAGCCACACTTTCAGGGACACTTTATAGAGTGCAAGTTGGTGCATTTAAAGAGAAATCAAATGCGGAGAGTTGTCTGCAAAAAGCAAAGAACGCAGGCTTTTCAGATGCTTTCATAGTGGAGGTGTAGGAATGCCGGAAGATGTTTCAAAAATAGCAATAACTGCGGTTTTGGTCGAGAGAATTATAACTTATATTAATGAATTTTTTATAAGTGGAGTACCTCCTTGGCAGATGATTTTGAGTTTAATTTTAGGAATAGTTATCTCTGTGGCATATAAATTTGATTTGCCGAAATATCTAAAAATGGAGTCGCAAATCCCCTACGTCGGGTGCATTTTAACAGGAATACTCATCTCACGAGGCTCCAACTACGTTTATGACACGCTTAAAGCCTTAAATTTAATCCATTAATTTTAGGAGGGCCTTTTATGACGGATGCTCAGAAGCAGGAGATCTTAAATTTAAAAAATAAAGGAAACAGTTATCGAAAGATAGCTGTTTTGCTTTCATTACCGGAAAATACTGTCAAATCATTTCTAAGAAGAGAACAGCAACAGAATAACAAAACCGGAATTTGCAGGAACTGTAATAAAAAGCTGGAGCTTATTCCAAAGCATCGAGCAAAGATATTTTGCTCTGATAATTGCAGGATAACCTACTGGAGAAAAAGTAAAAAGGAGGGGAATTTTTATGATACTAAGTGCGGATAGATTCGAGCGAGAAAAAAATTATGCTGTAACAATGCATATTGCTGAAAAATTACTCTCTCAAAAGCTAATAACTAAAAAAGAATTTGAGAAATTTCATGAACTGGCAAGTAAAAAATATAATCCTATTTTCAGTTGATATTCACCTACAAATGGCTTGATTACTGAGGTATCAAGAGGTAATATACGATAGCGAAAGGAGGTTTTTATGGGGAGAATCGTAAGTTTAATAGACAGAGCAGTTTTGCCTTTGCCGAAGCTAAAAAGAGTGGCAGCCTATGCGAGAGTATCGTGTGGTAAAGATGAGATGATTCATTCATTATCGGCACAGGTTAGCTACTACAGTCAGATGATACAGAATCATCCGGGCTGGGAATATGTCGGTGTATATTCGGATAAGGCGTACACGGGAACTAAGAGTGCAAGACCTGATTTTGAGAGATTAATTAATGATTGTAAACTCGGTAAAATTGATATGATACTTACAAAATCCATATCAAGGTTTGCGAGAAATACTCTCGATACCCTAACGATAACAAGAGAGTTAAAAAATTTAGGAATAGACGTCTATTTTGAAAGAGAAAAGATACACAGTATAAGTCCAGACGGAGAATTAATGCTGACGATTCTTGCATCATTTGCACAAGAAGAAAGCTTATCAGTAAGCGAAAACTGCAAGTGGCAAATTCGTAATAAGTTTAAAAACGGCGAACTTGCAAATTTAAGGTTTCTTTTTGGATACAAAATATCCAAAGGTGAAATAAAAATTGATGAAGAAAATGCTGCAATCGTTAAATGGATCTTCGATCAGTATGCTAGTGGAGTTGGATATACAAAAATATATAAGATGCTTAAAAAGTTTGGCGTTAAAACTATGCATGGTGCTCCTTGGACGTCGGATAGAGTAAAAAAGATTTTAACAAATGAAAAATATACGGGTGATGCACTCTTACAAAAGAAATTTGTTTCTGACCATCTTACAAAAGCTCTCAAAAAAAATAAAGGTGAACTGCCGATGTACTACGCTGAAGATACGCATGAGCCTATAATTGAAAAAACTGTATTCGAGAAGGTATGTAAGAATTTAGAGAAAAGCCGTCAAAAGGTTAAGTCTTCTAGGCAAGCAAATGTCATATATCCTTTTACATCTAAGATTAAGTGTCAAAATTGTGGTAAAAATTACAAGAGGAAAAAGTATCGTGGTATTCCGTATTGGAACTGCACTACGTATCTGGAAGAAGGAAAAGATTACTGCTTTTCAAAGCGAATACCTGAAGAAATATTAATGTCTAAGACTTGTGAAGTTTTAGGCATTAATGATTTTAGTGAGACTCTTTTTAATGAAAAAATCAAACAGATTATCGTGCCGAAGAATGGACTCTTAACTTTTGTATTCAATGATGGAAATGAGGTCACGTTAAAATGGCAGAATAAATCCCGAAGTGAGAGCTGGAGCGAAGAAAAGAGGCAAGCGGCACGAGAACGTGCCATTAATTTTTTAAAGGAAGGAAAGCAACATTGAATACCGCAAAAAATGTAACAGTTATACCCGCAACGCTCGATTATTACTCAGCCATTCCAAAATCTGAAGCAAAGAGGAAAAAAGTCGCAGCTTATGCGAGAGTATCAACAGATAAGGAAGAACAAATTACAAGTTATGAAATGCAAGTAAGGTACTATACAAATTACATTTATTCAAATGCAGGATGGGATTTTGTAAAAGTCTACACAGACGAAGGAATCTCAGCTGTTAATACCAAAAACAGAGATGGCTTTAAAGAAATGATCGAAGATGCAATGAATGGTAAAATTGATTTAATAATTACGAAATCAGTATCTAGGTTCGCAAGAAATACAGTAGACACGCTAACAACAGTCCGAAATTTAAAGGAAAAAGGGATAGAAGTTTACTTTGAAAAGGAAAATATTTATTCGC
This sequence comes from uncultured Eubacteriales bacterium, assembly GCA_948762645.1. Taxonomy (GTDB): domain Bacteria; phylum Bacillota; class Clostridia; order Oscillospirales; family Acutalibacteraceae; genus CAQBRY01. The sequence continues at coordinate 7,684 of CAQBRY010000055.1, forward strand.
TTGATTCCAAGGGTGAGCTTTTACTCACGATTATGAGCTCTCTGGCACAGGAAGAATCAAGGTCAATAAGCGAAAACGTCACGTGGGGATACAGAAAGCGTTTTGCAGAAGGCAGGGTTTTGATACCTTATGGCAATTTTATGGGTTATGAAAAAGGCGAAGATGGTCTTCCAAAGATTGTGCCTGAAGAGGCAAAAACCATAAGACTGATTTATAAACTTTTTCTTGATGGTAAAACTTCATGTGGTATAGGTAAGATCCTCAAGGAGCGAGGAATTTTAAGTCCAATGGGCAAGAAAAACTGGAGTGATACGACTATAATGAGTATCCTCACGAACGAAAAGTATAAAGGCGAAGCTATACTTCAGAAGTCGTTTGTCGTAGATTACCTAACTAAAAAGACGAAGCGGAATGAGGGCGAAGTCCCGATGTACCATGTAAAAGATAGCCATGAGGCTATAATAGATCCGGAAGTATTCGATTTGGTGCAAGCTGAGATCGAAAAAAGAAAAAGGCTGAAAGGTTCACACAGCGGACATGGCGTATTTTCAAGTAAGATTGTTTGTGGTCAATGCGGCGAGTTTTATGGTCCAAGGACCTTTCATTCGAATAGTAAATACAGAAGAGTCGTGTGGCAATGCAAGACTGGTCTAAAAAAGGGAGTAAAATGTGAGGCGCCACTTCTGTATAAGGAAAGTATAGAAAAAATGTTTACCCACAGCTTTAATAAACTGCTTAAAAACAAAGATGAAATAATCAAAAATTCTAGAGAATTTATAAAACAAGTCGATGATACCGAATCCCTGGAAACAGAAAAAGCCAGACTTTGTGGTGAAAGCCGGCTTCTCTATACAAAGATCCAAAATTACATAGACAAAAATGCCACTGAAACTTTGAATCAATACGAATACAGGGAACATTATAACACTTTATCAAGCGAATATGAAGAATTAAAACAAAAAATAGAAAAAATTGATACTAAACTTAAAAGTAAAAGGGCTAGGGTAATATCAATAGAGAATTTCTTAAATGAGATTTCAGCAAAAGAAAAGTTGATCGATACCTTTGATGAAAAACTCTTTACTAGCGTTGTAGACAAAATTGTCGTGAAGTCTTATACCAAGGCAGGTATTGTGTTTAAAAATGGTCAAGAATTATCTTTAAATTTGGAGGAATACAAATGAATGTTAGAATACCAACGGGAAATATTGCCGAACATAATGAACAGATGCTTGAAAGGGAGAAGTTAGCAAAAAGTCATATTAAGAAGAAAAAAACAAAAAGATGTCCTATTAAAGTAGCAATTTATAGCAGATATGGGAGGAATTTTAAAATGAAAAATAAAAACGTAGTTTTGTATTGCAGAGTGGCGTCTATCACACAAAATAGCGATATACTTGATATTCAAGAAGCGGCTTTGAGAAAATATGCCGAGTCGAATAATTATGAAGTTATCGAGGTAATAAGAGAAACCGGCAGTGGAACAAGTTTAAATAGACCGGGCATTAATAAGATTTATGAAATAATCGATAAATATAACGTAGATGCAATAATAGCTAAAAATATGAGTAGGCTCGGAAGATGCTCACATTCAGAGCTTTCAAATTTTATTGATTCATTAGAAGAAAAAGGAGTACAAGTAATCACAATGAATGAGGGCAATTTAACCAACATTCCATTTTTAAAAGTAGCTTATTAAAAATCATCTATATGCTGCCTCAAGTTTAAATAAAAACAATTGAAGCCTATCTTATTAGCAATTTACAGTTGCTTTGAGATAGGCTTATTTTTATTGTGTGACGTGCAAAGTGGTGCTAGTTTCGATATATTTAACATTATTTCATATAACACCTAGAATTTTGAGTAATTTAATGCAGTCCATATATCCTTGCTTGTAGAGGTGGCGTTGCTCTATTGCTGCTATATTAAACGCATCCATTTTTCCATGCACCTTCCGTATTCTTCATTTTCTGATTTTAGGTTAGAAAGCGTATCCTCAATCATGCAGCTCATGAAATCAAAAAACTCAGCTTTTAAGTTATTCATTGGGCTGTCCCTCCAGCATGAACTGATATAATTGTTTTGAACTTTCCGGATCTCGGTAGCAGAGCATTTGAATTACTCGAATTACGATTTGCTGTGTTACCGCCATCATAGCCGGACCGAATACAAAGGCCTCACATAATTTTTCATTGAGTATTTCCATACGTTTTTCGCCAATTAAATAAGATATCCTTTCATACATCTTATCGGAAACTATATAATCGATTCCGGATAATAAATTTTTTCTATATGAACATTTTACTTTATCGCTAAAGACATTTAAGTGCTTTATTAAAATGTTTGCTGCATAAAATTCGCACCGAGTATGTTTGTGTTCAAAGTTAACGGGATGTGTGTCAATATACTCCTTTACCATATCAAAAAATTCACTTTTTTCTTTATCACTCTCTGTTTCACATAGTACGTAGCAGTCGCCCATAATACTCCAACACACATTGTTTGCTATTTCGCCCACCGTGCCTAAATCCAGACGAGCTAAAACCTCAAGAATCTTTGATAAATACTCATCTAAGTAATAACCTTTTTCTCCAAGGGCTAACCTTAATTCTCCAGATATTTTCCAAAACTCATTTACATATTTTGTAATGTGTTCTGAACTTGGTCCGCTAAACACTACTTTCATGCCTTCAAAAATGTTCATTTTAAAACTCCTTAATATAATTTATTCGGCTTTCAAAATGCAAAAACGTGAGTAAAGGTATGGCACATTTGCCTTTATCCCTTACGCACGTCTAAATCACCGATTGCAAATTTACACAAAATAATGTATAATTAAAGAGTCATGGTGTCGTTTTTACGATTGTGAAGGGTAGCCTTATTACCTTTTGCAGGGATTAAGTGCGGGTAACACTTAATTCTGCCATGACATTTTTGTTATTTTAAATTCCGTGAGTTTATATAAACTCTTACATTAAAATAAATCAAGGGTATTTTACATATAAAATAATAAACGGAGTATATCACAGTTTTCTCGGCTGTTTTATACTCCGTTTTAGTTGTATTGAGATTAAATTTCCTCGATTTTAACATGGTGCTGTTTTTGTTTACTATCATAAGTAATACCAACGGCAAGTTTTTGCCCTGTGTAATCTTTGAGTGCTAATGGATAGCGTTTTTCTTTGATTTGAAGAAGCGCTTCTTCAGGAGTGGAGTCTTTTTTTAGTTCAATGATAAATGCAGGTTTACTTTTGTCGTTCGGATAGAAAATGAAGTCTGCAAATCCGACCCCAGCCGGCATTTCACGAACTATTTTGTATTTTGTTCTAGCACTTAAATTAACAAGTGTAACTATACAAGCGAGAGAATTTTCATCGTTGTACTTTATAACCGGGATATTTATATCGTGTGCCTCTTGAATCAGTTTTTCCATTGTTTCTGTGTCTTTGCGAAGTGTTGCTTTTAGCATTTCGCTCGATTTCACAACAAGTTCCGATACTGCACCCATTGATTTATCTTCCAATGCTTCATCGAATTTTATGCGCAGT
>CAQBRY010000056.1 GCA_948762645.1 uncultured Eubacteriales bacterium
CTCCAAAACTAATATCTCCCCTTGTAGCCAAAAATGCACCCACAATACATACAACCACATATCCAAAATTACTTATAAAAGACATTATCGGCATCATAATTCCAGATAAAAATTGAGATTTCCATGCACTATCATAAAGATCTCCATTGATTTTATTAAAAGTTTTTCTTGCAATATTCTCTCCGTTATAAACCTTGACTATATCGTGAGAAGAATATATTTCTTCAATATGACCGTTAATCATTCCTAAAGACTGCTGTTGATAGTTAAAATATTTTTGCGATTTGACTATTATTGACATCATTATCGAAAATCCAAATGCAGTCGATAAAATTGCAGATATTGTCAAAGTAAAGTTTATTGTGAACATCATAATTAAAGATCCTAAAAAAGTTGCAGATGCAGTTATTAAAGATCCTATACTTTGGTTTAATGTCTGACTTATGGTATCGATATCATTTGTAACGCAGCTTAATATGTTACCATGATTTGTAGTGTCAAAATAATTAAGAGGCAAGATATTTATTTTTTTTGAAATACTGTCTCTCAGATTCTTAGATATTTTTTGAGTTACCGTCGCCATTATAAAACCTTGTACATAATTAAATATAAACCCTACAGCATAAAATGATGCTAGCATTACTCCTATTTTCTCTATTTCAGCTATATTCATGTCTTTGTAAAGTCCCTGTGCCATTAGATCTGACATTTTACTTAACTGTTTGGGCCCGATAATAGATAAAATAGTTCCCGCAACGGATAATAAAAGAGCGATAATAATGGCGGGTAAATAAGGCTTACAGTATAAAATTAATTTTTTCCACGTTTTTAAAAAATCTTTTGGCTTCTGAACGTTATTTACATTATTCATTCCACCAGGTCCAACCATACCAAATCTAGCCATTAGCAAGCTCCTCCTTTGACAACTGTGAATATGCTATTTCCTGATATACTCTGCACGATTTCATAAGTTCTTCATGCTTTCCTATACCTGCTATTTCTCCTTCATCTAAAACTATTATCTTATCTGCGTCCCTTATAGTACCTATCCTTTGTGCTACTATAAGTTTAGTGCAGTCTTTTATCTCTTCTTTTAAAAGTTCCCTGACCTTTCTCTCTGTCTTATAGTCAAGTGCTGAAAAACAATCGTCGAATATAAATATTTCAGGCTTCTTATTTATCGCTCTGGCAATTGAAATACGTTGTTTTTGTCCTCCTGATATGTTAGTACCACCCTGGGAAATAACAGCTTCATATTTTCCTTCCATATTTTCTATAAACTCTTTGCACTGCGCAATTTCAGAAGATATTTCTATATCTTTTTGACTATGAGTATTTCTCGGCGACTCACCATAAGAAATATTAAAATTAACACTGCCGTTAAATAGTACCGCCTTCTGAGACACATATCCCAAAATATTATTAAGCTCCTCCTGACGATATTTTCTAACATCTATGCCGCCTACAATTACCTCTCCTCCCGTAACATCATAAAACCTGGGGATCAAATTTATAAGAGTACTCTTCCCGCTTCCCGTAGAACCTATAAATGCAGCAGTCTCTCCCCTATTAACGCTGAAGTTTATATTCTTAAGTACGTATTCCTCTGCTCCGGGATATTTAAAATTAACATTTTTAAATTCTATAATTTCCCTTTTATCCTCTTTTGGGCTTAATACATTTCCGTCTAAAATACTTAAGTCCTTATCCAGTACTTCGTTTATACGTTTTGCAGAAACAGTAGCTCTGGGGTACATAATAAATATAATAGTAAGCATTACAAATGCCATTACTACCTGCACCGCATACGCTGAAAATACTACAGCATCACTAAAAAGTTCAAGTTTTTCCTGAAATCCTGCAAAATTTATAAGGTAAGCTCCTACCCAGTAAATAGCAAGACTTAGTCCTGACATAATCAGAGTCATTCCAGGATGCATAACTACCATTATTCTGCTTGTATATAAGTTTGTACTTGTAAGATCATCGTTTGCTCTACTGAACTTATCCTCCTGATACTTTTCGGCATTATATGCCCTGACAACTCTTACACCTGTAAGATTTTCTCTTGTTACCAGATTTATTTTATCAGTTTGCATCTGTATTATTTTGAACTTTGGCACTGCAAATATCACTATAACCGAAATCATTATCAGCAAAACAACTACTGCAACTGCCGTAGTTATAGTTAACTGTAAGTTTTCACCGTATATCTTAAATATCGCCCATACCGCAAGTATAGGCGCTTTGATCATCACCTGAAGTCCCATGGCTATGATGGTTTGTATTTGAGCTACGTCGTTTGTAGAACGTGTTATTAAACTTGATATCGAAAAACTATTAATTTCTTTCATCGAAAAGGACAGCGTCTTTTCAAAAAGCATTTTTCTAATCTTCTTAGAAAAAGAAGCGGCTAATTTAGCTGCTAAATATCCAACCAGTACAGAAGACACTAAACTTCCAAGAGCACATAATAACATCATCTTCCCCGAAAACCATATTTCAGAAACAGTACTTCCTTCGGTCTGAATAAGTTTTGTAATTTTAGACATATAATCCGGCAACTTTAAGTCCAGCCAGACCTGCAGTACCACACATAATGTCCCAAAAAATATTAAAATCCATTCTTTAAAATTCAAAAACTTAAAAAGTTTTGTCATATTTATCACTCATCTCGCCTTTTTATATTTATTATAGTTTTTTGAGTAATTATAATAGTTTTATAAGCGATAATCAATATTTTTATATATAAATTATATATTTTATTAATTTATCGTACTATAAAAAACAAAAATTCTGATTTATGTTGTAAAACATTTAATAATCAGAATTTTTTATTTACAAATATTTACCCTATTAACTATAAATTTTTTAAAATCTTCTATGTTCTTTTCTCCCAGGTATTTAGGATAACTTAATACTTCTAAACGGTGAGCCTGAAGTTCGTCAGACATTGCAGGGTAGATAAATTTACATTTATTAAATTTAAACCCTATCCTTTTATAAAAATTCCACCTTTTTAGATATATCATCTTTTATAGGATCTATAAGTAAAATTATATTTTTTCCCTTAATAAATTTTTCGAATACCTTTCTACCAAATCCCCTAGATCTGAGATTAGAACAAATAGCCAAATTTTCTCCATATAATAATTTTTAATATTATCTCTGAAAATTACGCATTATTATTAGATTTTTCAATTTTATCACTATCAAAAAAGAAAGAAATACATATTAGAGAGCATATAGCCACTACAACATATATTATTTTACTAAATATAGAATCTTGTCCTCCAAATATCCACGCAACAAGGTCAAAATTAAAAAGACCTATTAAACCCCAGTTTATTCCACCAATTATCGATAAAATTAAAGCTATTTTATTGACTATCATCATTATTTTACCCTCCTTACTAATAAATTAAAATGCTACTCCTACTTAGTATTTCAAAATATAATCTTATATATACTTATTTATTATATTAATTTTATTTCCTGGAATATTGTTATCTAAAATTAAAATTTTCGAATATAAAAAATTAACACTTTATAACTTTAAATTATAAAATGTTCGTCTATTACTAATCTTCTAAGCCTGACATAACGTCTCTCAAACGAGATACTCTACTTCTATCTTCTGAAATTATTGCCGGGGAAATACTGGTTTCACCTTGCTTTCTACCATCTATCACTGCTTCTACTAATCCCATTTCTTTGCACCTTGCCTATATCATCGCAAAATTCTGGAATAGGTGTTTCAAAAAGCTTCTTTATTACTCTGACTATTAATTATTTGTCTTGGAACATTTGCAAATCTAATATATTAAAAATGTGACAGTGTGTTGGAAGCATTCACCTATTTTCTACTTGATTATCATCCTTTCTAACTATTAAAGGAGAAAGCTTGTCTTGTGAATATTGAATTACTCCATTATTGGCATAAAGCGGTGTCCATACACAAGTCAAATGACCATTTCCAAAAGATGTCTTAGAAACAAAAATATCGGTACACGCGGGATCTTCAAAAGTTCAGGCATAGGAGTATATTTTACACCTACTAAGGGAATCATATTTTTTAAATTTTTTAAAAAATAGCCTCTTGTAATTACTCCCTCTGGTGAAGTCCTAGATAATAGACTTAGCATATCATCTTCTTGAACACCAATCATACATTGCGATAAATATCTTTTCCCAAATCCTTCTTGTTTTGATGCCACACTTTTACTATCAGTATGTATTAATACACTAAAAACATCTCTTTGAAATACTACATGTCTATATTCTTTAAATTTAAACAATTCAAAATATGAATTAAAATAACTATTCTCTCTGACAAAATCACAAAATAATGTTTCATATCATAATCCATTATTTGCTCTGATGCGAAAAAATCGTGTGTACTTAATCTTACTTAAAGCTTATTCTATTGAAAATCTTTGGACAGCTTTTACTGTGCTTAATACATTGGGGACTACTCTAATAAATTCATCAAATTCACATTTCATATTATTTTTGTGTCTTTTCTCTCTAGAGTTTATTCCATCAAGAACAGATTTTAATTGGAAACGATTAATATCATATCTTGAAATCAGTTGATTAATTTGAAGTTCAGTACCATCAAACATATCTTTCATACAAAATAAAGCTCGTTTTAAAGAACATCTTTTACCATAACTATTATCAATAGATATTCCATCAGTGTCTGTTCTTAAATCTTATAAACTTTTTAATAATCTCTTATATTGTTCAAAGCAATACTCTAAATTATCCTTAACTTCCAAACTTAAATATACATTTTTATCCATTCAACTTATATTAGACTTAGACCAATGTTCTAAGATTAACGTTCCCGCAAAACAAGTGCTCTCAAAATTTATTATATTATTGCCTTTCAAGTCAAATTGAGTTAGTACCATTAATAGCACATATTACGATAATAAAATTATTGACTTTCACTTAATATTTTTTCTTTCATATACATTACCTCTTGACCACTTTCATTAGAATATATAATTAAAAAATTTTTTAAATTAAATATTGTATCATACATTTAAAATAAATTTTTATTAATTATTTTATAATAATCTTAATAAAAAACCAGCCTGTCGACAATATTTTAACAAAAACACAAAACATCGATTATTAATATAGTATTAATATTCAAAAAATAAATATATTTTTATATCAAAAAATACTATTAAAATAATATTTATGTATTTAATTATATACTTTTATTTGAAAAAACTATATATTTATAATATAATATCATTCACCACATTTAAACACAAATATTAAAAAAATATTTAAATTTTTTGAAAGATGATGATATTCGTGAAAATAATTTATTTTGGCTGCGATGCTATGTACAAATGTTTTGAAAATATTATAAAGTCAGGACATAAAATTATAAAATTATACACCTACTATAACCCATACGATATTATCCACGAAAAAAAAATTGTCAATAAAGCCAAAGAACTTTCTATTCCATATACTTACGATAGAATAAATCTTGAAACAGTTAATAACATATTTAAAAATAAATTATGCGATTGCTTTTTCTCTGCAGAATATAATCGTATGATTCCCGTTTCTGATTTTCCAAATTTTAAAGGAATTAATGTTCATTCATCTTATTTACCAGAAGGTAAAGGATTTTTTCCCGTGGAAATGAGAGCTTTTTTAAAACATAATTATACAGGTGTTACATTCCATAAATTAACAACAAAGTTTGACGATGGAAATATCTTAATAAGAAAAAAATTTCCAATACTTAATAATTCCAGTGTTATAGATATATATAGGAAATGTGAAGATGAGGCTTCTCAAATATGCCTGGAAATATTTAAAAGTGATGAATCTTTCAAGTATTATTGGGATAATGCTTACCCACAAGAAGGACAACCCTCTAGTTTTCATCCTTCAAGATTAGAAAGAACTATTAATAAAAATATGTCTGTAGAGGATGCTGTACATTTATTTAAATGCTTTGACAGGTTTACATTTTTAAATTACGAAAATATTACACATAGAGTGCTTTTCCTTAAAACCAGTAACGGAGAACAAATAGTAAATAGAGATAATGAATTCCCAAATCAAAATGATTATAAAAAATTCTATTTAAGGAATGGATTTATATGGGTCATCCTAGAACAAATATAATGAAATACAAAAAAATAATATTTAGTTCAATCTTTCTTATATTTACTTTAATATTACTCGTTTTCAATAAAGATGTAATTACAAAAAATCCCTTCACGTCAAAATACACTTTTAGTTCTCCATCAAATGCCTATATCGATACTAATGATAACATATATATAGTAGATGGATCTGGTATGGATATTATAAAAGGAAACAAAGACGGTGAAATTGATTTTATAATAAAAGGTGGAACTAATAGTGATAAAGGATTTTATAACTTAGGAGGTATAACATCTTCAAAAGACGGAAGAATTTTTATTCATGGAATAAGATTTAAAGAAACAAGTTTATATATATTGGATGAAAGAATATTAGAATATTCTGAAAAAGGAAAATTCACAAAAGAAATATTCAAGGTCTCTTACGAAGACAATAATTTATCCCCCAGACAATATGGTTTGATTAAAGGTTTAACATGTAAAAATGATAATTTATATTTTTCCCTATGCAATGAAAACAATATCGAAATATATAGTGCAAATATAAATTCAAATAATAAGTCTCATAATTTTAATAAAATAAATAAGTACTCTTTTAAAGACGCATGGAAGAGCATACATGACGTATGCATACATCTTAAGGAAAATAAAGTTTTTTGCACAGACAAAAAGGGTATCATATGGACTCTAGGAGAAACCAATGAAATTTTATTCACCGGAGGACCTCTTTCAGAAGAATATTCGTTGCAGTCAACACCATACCATCTTAGCAGCTCATCAGATAATGAACTTTTTTTCTCAGATCTTGGAATGTGGAACATCAGAAAAATAAACTTAGATACTAAAGAAATAAGTTCTGTGATTGATGAGATAAACGATAGTTCTCTTCCAAAACAGGAAGACAGAGAAATATTATATTCTGTATCTTACAATAACTCCAGACTATTAACAGTAGGTAACTATGTATATTCAATCGATTTAAAAAATCATCCTGCTTCTAAAACTACTATCGAAAACTTAAATTATTCTTCTAAAACCATGCTAAGAGGAGCGGTCGTCTGGATCTTCTGCTTATGTAGTATTATAATATGTATATTTGCCGTATTATACTTGTTTAAATATATTGTGTCTCCTAAAACTTCATTTATAGTTAAAGCTTCGTCTTGTGCAGTTATCGGTACAATTATAATATCTGTATTTATATCTTCTCTTGTTCTTTCAAGATCCAATGAAAATATTAAACAAACTATTAAGGGAAATATCATGACAATAAGTTCCCTCACAAATGAAGCTATAGATACAGAAGCTTTTTCAAGAATAAACTCGAATTCAGATTATTTAAATCAGGATTACCAAAATATAAAGAAAAAAATGGATACTGTTTTAAATGTGGCTAGTGAAAATAATATTCAAATATACTATATGCTATATAAAAATGTAAAGGATATAGCTATAGGGGTTATGGACTCTGAAAACTTCGTCTCTCCCGCATTTCCAAGTGTTATCGTACCCGAATTTTACAATCAGGCCGCTTTTGAAGGAAGAAAAGTATACGACGAAATAAATGATCTTTCCGGTATGTGGGCACTTTGCATGAGTCCTATCTTAAATAATTTTGGAGACACAATAGGAGTATTAGAAATTGGCATAGATATGCATTCATACTCACAGTATATACAAAAGCAAACCTTGGATATTACCCTAAATGTGGGAACTCTAGCATTAGTAATTATATTATTAATTATAGAAATATTTGCTTTTTCACCCGCATTTAAAAAATCTAATATGTTTGAAAAAAATAAATCAGAACATTTATCTGGCGAATGTGTCTCTATTATACCAGAAATTTCAAGATTATTAATGTTCCTAGTTTACGTTTCAAATTCACTTCAGAGCTCTTTCGTACCATCTATGGCTATGAGCGCATATGACAAAGAAATTTTTGGAATACCTAAAAGTGTAGGGGGCACATTACCTGTAGTAGTAGAAATGTTGGCTGCTGCAATATTTTCAGCTATAGGCGGAGAATTACAAAAACGACTTAGCTGTAAAAAACTCATGAATTTAGGCGCTATAACATCCGCAATAGGTTATTTAATAATGGGACTTATGCACGGATACAGTCCACTGTTTTGGGGTAAATTGTTAACCGGTGCCGGTTTGGGACTATGTATAGTTTCTTTAAACTCTGCAGCTGCTTCTCTGCCGGAAAAAAGTTCTCAAAAAGCATTTTCCGGAATTAGCGTTGGAATTATTTCTGGAATTCAAGTTGGAATAGTAATAGGATCTTTATTAGTAGAATTTTTTGGATATAACAATATATTTTTATTTTCAGCTATTGTTTGCTTGTGTATAATATTTATATCTTATTTTATGTTTAGTCCTACTAAATCATCGTCAGTATCTGAAGAAAATCATACAAAAAATAACGCTTTTAAATTTTTATTTTCTTCAAGAGCAGGAGCATTTTTAATCTTTATTATAATTCCTGCATATATTGGCGCTACCATTATTGATTATTATATTCCAATCTTCTCCCTTGAATCAGGGCTTAGTGAAACTAATGTTGGTCAGATTTCCCTTATATATGGAATTTTCATGATATTTATAGGACCGGTTATATCTCCATATGTTATAAAGTACATTGGATTAATTAAAAGTATTTATCTTGCACTCAGTATTTTTATATTAGGAATTTTTATATTTTCAACTAACCCAAATATAATTGCAATGATTATAATGGTTGTATCTTACGGGATATCTTTAGGTCTTGGATATGCAGCTAGGTCAAGTTATTTTTCATCTTTAAGTGAAACAAAAAAATTTGGTGCTGACAAAGCTATGGGGTATTTTGGCATGTATGAAAATATTACTCAGACATTTGCACCTCTTTTAATTTCTCCTATAATGTTTATAGGAGCCAAATTCGGATCAAAAGTAATAGCTACAATTCTGTTAAGTGGCCTTATATTATATTTTATAGTTATGTGTTTACATCAAAGATTTAAAAAAAGGGTTGATTAGTATGAAATATTTTTTTGGAATCAGTAAAAAAGTAATTGCAGCATGTTTAGTATTATCTATATTTTTGAGTGTAGCCATATGCTATTTAAGTTACAAAAGTTATGAACTAAGCCTTATAGATAGGTATACATCTATTGCATCAAATGCTATAGATTTAGGACGAGATGTAGTAAACGGAGACAAATTGTCTTACTACTTAACTTCTCTTCAAAAAGATGAGAAATACAATGAAACCCAAGATCTTTTAAACAAGATAAAAGAACATTCAGACTTAAAATATTTTTATGTTCATATCCCTAATGGGAAAAATATGCAATATATATTTGATGCATATAAAAAGTCAGATAATATAGAAAACATAAGCACACTAGGAAAAACAGACCTGCTGCTTAGTGCCTATGATCCTGTCAATAAGGTTTATAACGGTGAATCTTCTTGTGAAATCCTGATTTTAGATGAAGAATATGGATATTTAGCTACCGTAATAAAACCCGTTTATGACTCACATGGAAAAATAGTTGCAATAATTGGTGCAGATATATCAATGGATCTTGTTCATCAAAAATTATATGAGTATATATTACAAGTATTTACGCTCACGATTATAATTGTACTTATATTTATAACCATAGTACTTATCTTGGCAAAACGCTTTATAATTTCTCCCTTACTTACCGTGTCTGACAGTGTATCAAAATTTGTAAAAGACAAAAAATCTCTAAATTTTTCACCTATTAAAATCAAAAGCGGTGACGAAATAGAAATATTGGGCAATTCTATCAATAATATGGTCGATGATATAGTCAGATATACAAACGACTTAAAAACTATAACAGCAGAAAAAGAAAGAATATCAACCGAATTAGAAGTTGCAAAACACATACAAAGCAGCGTACTTCCAAATATCTTTCCACCATTTCCAAACAGAGATGACATTAATCTTTATGCAATGATGAGACCTGCTAAAGAGGTTGGTGGTGATTTCTATGACTTCTTCCTAATAGACGATGACCACTTAGCAATTACTATAGCTGATGTGTCTGGTAAAGGTGTTCCTGCTGCTTTGTTCATGATGGCTGCAAGAACAATAATTAAAAATGCCGGACTTGCAAAAATGTCGCCAGATGAAATCTTCTACCACGTTAATAACCAGCTCTATGAAAATAATCAGGAAAGTATGTTCGTCACATCTTTTATGGGAATAGTAAACTTAAAAACCGGAGATCTTACCTTTGCCAACGCTGGTCATAACCCACCTGTTATAATAAGAAAAGATAAAAGTGTAGAGTGGATGGAATCTAAAAAGAATTTTGTCCTAGCCGGAATGAAAAATATGAAATTTATGAAACAACATTTCAAACTAAATCAAGGAGATACTATATTACTATATACTGATGGTGTAACAGAAGCTGAAAATAAAGAAAAACAATTATATTCTAATGAAAGGTTGGTTGATTTTCTTAAGAATATACCTGATACCTATCGAAATCCAAATGTACTGCTTAAAGAAGTATTAAAAGACGTAGATAATTTTGCAAATGGTGCACAACAATCTGATGATATTACTATGCTTGCTTTATTAATAAATTAAGTATTAAAATTAAAAATACTCATATACAAAATTGTATATGGGTATTTTTTAACTTACTAATCGTTATTATAAAATATCGGCTCACATACAGTATTTGATTCTAAATCAGATAAGTTGAATTCTCTAGTCTTGAAAAACTTAGGACTCTTTTTAAATTCAAATTTAAAACTTTTTTGTCACAACTCCTAAAGTCTACATCATTTAAAATAACGTTGTATCAAAAATATTCCACTGCTTTCGAACATACAGCAAAATTATTTGGCGTACATCTTTCAGCATATAACTACTTACAACTATTACTATATTTTAAACGTTGTAATTCCACAAATTGACTAGAATCTAAATTCCATTTAACTCTCCGACATATACCATTATACAGCTTAAATGCAGAAAAAATACTTTCATTGTGATACTCTCCTA
>CAQBRY010000057.1:0-3405 GCA_948762645.1 uncultured Eubacteriales bacterium
TCTAATCATCTCTTGATTAGTTTGTACCATTTCCTATCTATTTTTGCACTGCCTAAATTTGAATCTGTAAATTTTATATAGGATTAGAAAACGTAAAAGAGTTATTTTGTTGTTGAAGATTCTGAAGTTATAGTTATAGCCATAAGCCTAAAAATGTAAATGTTTAAAATCAAACTTAAAAACAAAAACCACCTAAACTTGAGTTTGGGTGATTTTTTGGTACGCCTGGAGAGATTCGAACTCCCGACCTTTTGGTTCGTAGCCAAACACTCTATCCAGCTGAGCTACAGGCGCTAATAATGCTAACAAATTATATAATATAAATTTATATTAGTCAATACTATTATTTTCAAATATTTAATTTTAGAATTAATGTATAAGATTATGTGAATAATTTAAGTTGAACATTATTATATATTATGTAAAATTAGTTATTAGTAAAAAAGTCGATTTTTGTTTTATATATATACTTTAAAAGTATATTTATATATAATAATTTTATGTTAGGAGAAGTAAAATGAAAAAGATTTTATCGCGTGCTATTTTATTATTTCTTTTTTTCTCTTTTGAATTTTCATTAGTTGTATTTTCGAATAATGAGTTATTAAATAAAAATTGTTCATTAGATACAGTCATTCAGAAATTAGGCTTTTGTGAAGAGAAACAAAAGAGTTCGTTTAAGAGATTATGTAGTTGTGCTGGAGTTGAGTTGCCAGACAATTTTGATACAAAATTATTGTTGGAATTAGTTATGAAAACCCAGAGGGCTTTTACAAATAGAAAAGATAAGCAAGAACGATGGGAAATAACTCCTTTAGATTGGATGAAAAATAATCCTCAACAGTATTTACAAGATATAAAGACACTTGGATTTACAGATGATGTATTACCCAAAAGCAAAAAATACGGTGCTGTTTGTATACTTGGAGCTGTAAATTCTACTATGAAATATAGAATGAAATTTATCGAAAAATTGGTAGATTCGGGATTTGAAGTATCTAGAATTTTTCTTTTAAGTGGAGAAAGATATGTGTCGCATGTAGATGGAAGTGATGAAGAAATATTAGGAATATGTCAAAAATTTAATGTAAGCAAAGAGAATCTGACAGAGGCACATTTAATACAAAATATTTTTGATGATTCCATTTTAAGCAAAAATTATAAAAGTATTTTAATTGATACTCCGAGTTATAATGGTTCAAGACCTACCACCAAAACTACTGTTAAAGATTTTTGTAAATGGGTAAAGGAAAATAATTTCGAAGATGACGTACTATTTGTATCTAGTCAACCTAATATTTTTTATCAAGAGTCTATTATTTCAAAAGTTCTAAATGACGAAGATTTAAAAATTAAATTTGAGGTAGTAGGTCCGAAAACTGGATCTTTGGATATTCAGACTTTAGTTGGAGCCATGGGATCATATTTGTGGGCTATTATGCCAAAAATTATAAGTGAATTTGGGTTTGACATTAAATCACCTGAGGAAGTTAAAATGTTTAAGACTTTATATGGTTGTCAACTGTAGGTTTGTAACTTTAATTATTTAAGTAAGAAATTTAGAAGGCAGTATTTAAATTACTGTCTTTTTAATTATTAAAATTATGAACTAAAGTTATTGTTATAATCGAAAAAATTATCTAATGGAGGTCATTTTTAATGCGGAGATATATGATTAATAAACTTTTTGATTGAATTTTGTCTTCTTATTGGTAGATGGGATTTATGTTTAAAATTGTTATGGTACATGAGAAACTAAATATTTTGATGTATATTTTTTATAACAAATATGGTTTTATTTATATAAATATATCTATAAATGCTAAATAATATTTGAAGCGGGTGAGTATATTGCATGATAATAAATTCATTCAAAGTCTATTAAAAAAATTGTTGCAATGCGGATCGAAAGCTATAAGGAAGAGATCGGTTCAAGAGGAATCTGATCCACCAGACCAAGCTTTAGAGAGTATTATTATAAAAATATTTTCTCAGCTTCTAGATGAAAACTATAATATAAATACTTTTAAACAGCAAATTATTAAAAAACGAATTTCCCCTAAACCTGGTGCAAAAAAGATAGTGCAGTTATTATATAATTTTATATATATAATTAAAGTAGGTAAAGCAAGAATTACTGTCAATCAAATAACGCTAATGTCTCAGGACATTATTAAAATGATAGGTAGGCTTAATAAGAGATCGAGGTTTTTCCCTTTTAGGTTACATCTTAAAACAAAAATTTTACAATTAACTAAAGTAAAAAGTTTATATTTTTCTGATTCCTCTAGTTCCGAAATAACAGAAATTAGAAATAATATAGTTAAGTATCTTAATCCATTTACAAAAGAATCTGTTCTTAATGTACAAAATGCAATACGTGTTCTAGAAGTTTTTAATGAAAACGTTGCTTTGATTCCACCGACATCTCCTATGGAAAGTTCATTATTAGAGACTTTTTTTGAGGATTTGAATAGTAAGTGTCAAAGTTTTATTAGGGACGAAAAATATGTGGAAGATTCTGAACAAATAAATATGGGCATGAAAAGTATAATTTCAGAAATAAATATTCTGTCGGGTCAACTTGACTCTACTAAAGATATTCCTAGTTTTGATAAATGTCTTGAATCATGTAAAAGACTAAGATATTTGTCGAAGAGCAGCAAGGACAAATTTAATTACAATGAAAAAAATCGTGATAATAAATCTTATAGCTTTGAGAGTTTTGAAAAAATCCTTTCTTTACATCAAGGCGCAATAGCCAGAGCCAATTCATTATTAGCTCAGAATGATTTTAATAGTATTTCGGATGATGTATTATCTAAGTATAGAGACATGATTTCTAAAAAAAATAAGAAAATATTGGATAGAAAATTCTATGATCAACAGATGAAAAATATGAAATTGGATGTAGAAAAAGCTATGGAACAAGCAGCGTCAAAATCAACTTTTGGAAAGTCTGCTCCTACTTCAGATAAAATTTTGGATAAAATATTAGGTTTATTTTAATATTTTTTATAAGGGAGATAGTATTAAAGTATGGGAAATGATATTAGAAAAAAAATTAAAAAAGCATTTAAAGAGTTGAATGTGAATTTGGTTACTGCCCCAGAGGATCTTATATTAGACATAATTGGAGGTGTGGTTGGCAATGAAGAATTTCAAGAACATAGGCAAGATATCATAAAAATAATTCATCATCGTAATGTAAGTACTGGTGTTAATTATAAAAAATGTTTTTTGAAAAGTTTGAATGAAGACGAAACTTCTTGGAAAAAACTTGAAAAAGATATAACTGTAAAGGGAAAAGATGGAAAAATTGTTAAAGCTACGTTGAGTTCTACTCCGGCCTCTGAGTTTGGATGTTTTACTAATTTAAAAGAAGGGCAGGGAGTAGGATCTAAC
>CAQBRY010000057.1:3415-11116 GCA_948762645.1 uncultured Eubacteriales bacterium
AACGGGAGAGATACTAATCAAGCTATGAATATGTGGAAAACTGAAGCTAAATCAGAAAATGGGAAAGTTCTATTTTCTGCGATTAGGCATGGTAATACTAGAGGAAAAGAAAGTTCATCGAAAGAGATAATTTTAGCTACAGCAGTTCAACAATATGGTATTGAAGAACTTCAAAAAAGTCCAGAGGACAAGGTGTGGGAAGTAAGGCTAGGAAATATACAGTTAATGACTCCTGTAGGCAAGTTTAATCCAATTTCTCCGGATAAAGATATGCCGTTTAAACAAATGAAAACTTTTAGAGATATATCATCTAAAGGTCCTTTTAAAATAGAAATTAAGGATAAAGATGGTAACCCTAAAAAAATAACTTTAAGACTTATAAAGCCTATTTTAGTCAACTTCGGTACCAATGCTCAACATTATGCACTTGGTGGAATCCTTATCAAAAATTCCTATGAACAAAATAAGAGGTCGTTTATTGATTTATTTGGGAAGGATATTATAAATAAATTGAGTAAGAAGGTGTATAAATTTAATGATAAAGAATTTGGAGGAGAAGTGGGGGACTACTTAAAGAAGTTAAATAATGAAATTACTAAAATTACAAATAGTCAGCGTCTATTAAATAATAAAGAATTAAAAAAAGATGTTTTATCAGAACTTGTTTTAAAGAAGAAAAAAATTATTAATTTATCTAACCAGATACTATATATATGGGTTAGCACGAACGGAAAGGGCAAGAAGTCAAATCCGGCTGCTATCCAAACCAGATTAGCCGCACTTATGTATTTGATAGGGTATCCTGTATCTTTTAATTGCAAAAGCGGTAAAGATAGAACCGGAGAAGTTGCGGCGGAAATTAATGATTTGATGTTAACTATGGAAGCTAATAATGGTGAAGTGCCGGATCCATATTCCAAACTTTCGGACGATGAAAGATTGCAGGCAAGTGACGTATTTGATGCAACTCAGTCTGATGTAATAGCTCAAGCAAATACCGGACATATTGGGCTAAAAGTTGGATTTAAAGGGACCACTAGTCGTTTAGGAAAAATGAAAGGGGCTTCGAAACATGCCAAAACTTAAAATATAGTTTTTAGGTTACAATGAAAGATATGAAAGTTGTTTTATATATATTAAAGCAAAAGATTATAATAACTAATCATATTTTTTAAGGACATCATAAACTTATAATTAAAATGTAAAAAATAATAAAGTCGAATATTAAATTCAATATTCGACTTTATCAAATGATGGTCTTAGTAATTATAAGAGACTTGAGAAAATCCAGTAGTAATGCGGTCTCAAGTCAATTATAATATTAACAAAAAATACTTTTAGCAATTTCTAATTGAGAAATTTTACTTACTTTGTTAAACAATAAACTAAATGTACCATATCTTTGTTATTATAGTGCTTTACATATTCAGATTGTATTTTCATATTAAGTTTCTCTGCAATTTTACGTGAAGGCAAATTATTGGGTCTAATCGTTGCAATTACTTCTTTCGCATTTAACTTGTCGAATGCATAATCTAAACTTGCTTTGGCACTCTCAAATCCATACCCTTTTTTCCAGTATTTTTTATCTATAATGTAACCTATACCGATATATTTAATGTCATTAATATCTTCGGTGAGCGGTCCGGCTATACCTACAAATTGGTTTGTTGCTTTTTCTATAACTGCAAAATAACTGAACCCTTCATTTTTATACCTTAAAATATTTTTATCTATCCATTCGTGAACTTCTTCATCGGTGAAAGCATGCTCCCAGGCATACATTGTTTCGATGTCCTGTAGTATAGGCTTTAAGTTGAAGAAGTCATTTTTTGTAATCTTTCGATAACTTAATCGCTCTGATTCCATCGTCCATCCCATAAATGCACCTCTAAAAATATAAATAATTCTTATTAATAAAAGCTTAAAACACAAGCGACAAAATAAAAAAATCACAATCAGTTTAGATCGTGATTTTAGTTTACGCGAACATACACTGGTCGAGGTGACAGGGTTCGAACCTGCGGCATCTTGGTCCCAAACCAAGCACTCTACCAAACTGAGCTACACCTCGAACTAAATTTTATTATAATTATATAGTGTAATATTTGTCAAGACTATTTTTATATCTTTAATAATAAGTATAAATGTTATATACATATAGATATAAATAAGTTAATATATTATTGGTTTATTTATTATATTATAAATATATGAAAATAGAAGGATTTGTGTTATGAGTAAGAATAAAAAGATTAGTCAGTCGTTTGCTAAAGGTGCACTTATTATGACTTTAGGAATGTTATTTGTAAAAATAATGGGTGCTATTTTTAAAGTACCTTTGGCTTATATTATAGGTGGGGAAGGAATGGGATATTTTAATGGGGCATACAGCCTTTATAATCCTATTTATGCTATGGCTACGGCTGGTCTTCCAATTGCTATATCGAGGATGGTATCCGGTGATATTGCTAGGAAAAGATTTAAAGACGTAAAAAAAATACACAAAATATCTGTACCAATATTTTTTTGTACTGGAATGATCGGTTTTATTTTAATGATACTCGGTACATTTTTATATGTTAAAATGGCTAAAGCTCCGGGATCGATGTATTCTATACTGATGCTTGCCCCGACAGTTTTATTTTCCTGTTTGATTTCAATATATAAGGGATATTATGAAGGTCTTAGAAATATGATTCCTACTGCTGTATCTGAGGTAATAGAGTCTACATGTAAAGTTATATTTGGCCTTGTTTTTGCTTGGGCAGTAGTTAAATATGGTTTGCACGAGTATAATTCCCTGGGGACCGTTTTTGGAAATCATTACGGTAGTCTTTCACTTGCCAGAAGTGCTACTTTTCCGTTTGCTTCCGCCGGAGCAGTACTTGGTATAACATTTGGATCTATAGTAGGGTATTTGTATATGTTAATTACCTACAAAATACAAGGCGATGGTATAACAAGGGAAGAATTAGAAAATTCTCCTGACCCACGTAGTGCTAGAACTATAATAAAATTATTGTTTAGTATTTCAATACCTGTTGCATTAGGGGCTATAGTAATGAATTTTGCCGGAGTATTGGATGCTACTCTTACTCAAAGAAGAATTGACGATATTATGCAAACAGCTCCCGACATTTTAATTAATGCTTATAATGGTCTAATTCCAAAAGACGTTATTGAAAGGGGAACTACACACGTATTTTTTCTTGGCGGGTTTGGATGTATGTCTACGATAACTATGGTACTTCCTGCTATAGTACAAGGAATATCAATAAGTGCTTTACCTACTGTTACAGCAGCATGGGTAACAGGAGTAAAAGAAAATCTTAAAAAGAACATAGAGTCCATACTTAAAATCACAACATTAATTTCTATTCCTTCCGGGCTTGGATTATCCGTACTTTCTTACCCTATAATGGATTTAATATATAATATTGGAGGATCTAAACAGACGGGAGAAATATATATCGGAGCACATGTTATGACCGTTTCTGCAATAGCCGTAATATTTTCATGTATAAGTACTCCTATTTGCAGTATGCTTCAGGCTGTTGGTAGGGCAGACTTACCTGTAAAAATCCTTACTATTGGTATGATTATAAAAGTTGTACTTAATTATATTTTGGTAGGTATACCTAGAATAAATATTCAAGGAGCTAGTTTTGGTACGCTTGTGTGTTATTTATTTGTTTTTGTAGCTACGCTTTATTATTTGCATAAAGAGTCTGGGATTTCTTTAAATTTAAAATCCATATTTTTAAAGCCTCTAATTGCAGGACTATTTTGTGCCGGAGCGTCATATTTTTCTCATAGTCTGTTTTCAAAATTTATATCATATAAATTATCTACGGTTATTTCTATCATTATTGGGTGTATAATTTACGTTATTTTTATTTTAGCTTTAAAAGCTGTTACTAAATCTGATCTAAAAATGTTACCAAAAAGTGAAAAAATTATTTATTTCCTTGAAAAACACAAATTAATGTAATATTATGTAATTATATCCTATTTTTGGATATTTAAGATAGGAGGATGATTATTTGATTTGGTCATTAGATCGTGAAAATTATGGTATTACTGATTTACTAAATATTGTTAGAGTTTTACGGTCATCTGATGGTTGTCTTTGGGATCGCATACAGACTCATTCTAGTTTACGATCAAATTTTATTGAAAGTGTTCATGATGCCTCGGAATGTATTTACTGTAATGACATGGTCACTTTTAAAGAAAAATTGGCGGAAGTTTTAAAATTTATAATGTTTCATTGTCAGATAGAGCAGGAGTCTAATAATTTCTCATTTAATGATGTTGTGGACAATGTCTGTAAAAAACTTATTTTAAAACACCCTCATATTTTTTTAAAAAATGTTCAAAAAAGTACGACGAAAGAAAACAATAAATCTAATATGAATAATAAAGTTAGATTCCTTAACGTAAAGAGATCTATTGAACCACCCGAAGAAATACCAAAAACTTTACCTGCCTTAGCCCGAGCTAAAAAAATACAAAGTAAAGCAGCTAAGGAAGGATATGGTGTATTTTCAATTGATGAGGCTTTTTCTGAGGCTAAGGATAGACTTAAGTATCTTGAAACTGTTATAAAAAATGGTGAAATTAATGAGTACAGCAAGGAAATAGGAGATTTTTTGTTTTCGGTTTCGGAAATTTCCAGACTTATAGACGTAGATGCAGAAAGTGCTTTATATGATTCTTGTCAAAGATTTATGAATAATTTTCTACATATACTTGAAATTCAAAATAAAGTGTAGTAGTATGTATCTGCGGATTATTAAATATGCCAAGGTATATTCTTAATAATTCAAAAAGTATTATGTGTGTACTAGGTGAAAGTACAGAAAGGATTGTTATGAATAAGACAGATTTAATTGCTAAAATTTCGGACAAAAGTCAGCTTACTAAGAAAGATTCAGAAAAAGCATTGAATGCCTTCGTAGAGGCTGTGACTGAAGCAGTTGCTGCTGATGACAAAGTTCAATTGATAGGTTTTGGAACCTTTGAGCGTCGTAGACGTGAAAAACGTTCCGGACGTGATCCTAGATCTGGAAAGCCAATTGAAATTCCTGCATCTAATACACCGGCATTTAAAGCAGGTAAAGCGTTTAAGGATGCTGTAAATTCTAAATAATTTTTGAATTTTTTATTAGAGGTAATCATGAGATTAGATAAGTACTTAAAAGTCTCCAGAATAATAAAAAGACGTACTGTTGCCAATCAAGCATGTGATTCTGGTAGAGTTATGGTTAATAGTAAACAAGCTAAAGCATCTTATGAGATTTCTGTTGATGATGTCATAAATGTTAGGTTTGGAAACAATAATTTAACTGTTAAAGTTATTAGCTTGGACAAACATATTTCTAAAGATGAAGCCTCTAATATGTATTTAGTATTATCAAATGAAGATCTAGAAGTAAGTTTTAATTAGTAATATTTTGAACAGCCCCTTCATACATATTTTTTAGGTAAGATTTTATGAAGGGGCTGTTATTTTTATGGATCAGCAGACAAATGCTAATAAAATGCCTCATACTTTAATATTAGACAATAGGAAAATATTAACTCTAAGTGGCATATCTAATGTAGATAGTTTTGATGAAGGTTCCGTGGTAGCATATACTGATATTGGAGAATTAAGTATAAAAGGTAATAATTTACATATTGCTAAACTTAATTTAGATACTGGTGAAATGGTTTTGGATGGTGAGATAGTTTCTATGATTTATTCAAATAATCAGAATATTAGCTCAAAAGGAATTTTGTCGAGATTATTTAGATAGGAGTCATAAATTTTTGGAATATTTGATGGTTGATCAAGTTCAAATTTTTTGGTATTCTTTTACTTTAGGGTTAATCTTAGGAGTTATATATGACATCTTTAGAATATTTAGATTAGTGTTTAATTCTAAAAAATGGGGCATATTTTTTCAAGATATGCTGTATTTTATTATTATATCATTAATTACTTTTTTCTTTATTATTATATTTAACAAAGGGAAAATAAGATATTATATTCTTATAGGACAATTTATAGGGTGGGGTATCTATTATATTTCTCTTGGAAGAATTGTATATAAGTATTCAAAAATTTTTTTAAGAGTAATAAAAAATTTTTTTAGTTTTTTATTTTACCCATTAAAGGTTATTTTTAATAAATTATCAAAAATAAAATTGTGTAAATGTAACATTAAAAAAGAAAAAACATAAAAAAATTAATATTTTTTTCAAAAACCCCTTGATTTTTTATATCGTTGTAGTGCATAATAAATAAGGTAGCATTTTATTATTTGAAAAGGAAGTATTTTTTAGGATGAAGCTAGTCTTAAAAAGTAAAAAAAGAGGAAAATTTATTTTAAAATTGTTTATACTATCTTTTATACTGTATGTAATATTTTTAATTGTTAATCAGAATATTAATATACAAAGAAAGAAAAATAAAATAGTTTCTTTAAATGAAAAACTTTCTCTTCAAAATATTGAAAATGAAGAGCTTTCCAAAGAGCTGGAATCGGAAGGGTTTATTTAGATTAATTTATTATAAATTTAGTAATACTTGGTAAGAATAATTTATAATGAGTTTATATATAATAGTTATAAAATATTTTAAGGAGGAAGTTGTTTTTTTATGCAACTCGAGGTAGGTAAAATAGTTGAGGGAAAAGTAAATAAAATAACTAAGTTTGGAGCTTTTGTAGATTTAGGAGAAAATAAAGTAGGTCTTGTCCATATTTCAGAAGTAGCTCCCACCTTTGTAAAGGAAGTTGGGGACCACATTAAAGAAGGACAGACTGTTAAAGTTAAGATACTAAACTTATCTGAAGATGGAAAAATAGGTTTATCGATAAAACAAGCTACAAATGCTTATCAAGAACAAGATCAAAATAGAAATAGAAAAATAAGAAAATTAGATGATAATAATTTAAAAGCCGCTTCAGGAGGAAAAAGTTCTTTTGAATACTTAATGTCTAAATTTAAAATGGAAAGCGATGAAACCCAAAATTTGCTCAATAAAAGAGATTTTGGAAGAAGTAAGGGTTCTAGGAAATGATTTTTTAATATTAAATATTGCTAGGGTGGAAAGAATAGTCCACTCATTTTTATTTTTGCATAAAGGAAGATGAAAGTTTTGCTTATTATTAACTGTAGATTTATATATTCCATGTCAAGTAAACTAACATCTGAGATACTATGTAACGGATATATAAAAGTAGATGGGAAAAAAATAGTTGATATAGGTCAAATGGAAAATATAAATAGTGACTATTTATATGATAATGAAATAATAGACGCTAAGGATTGTGACATTTATCCTGGATTTATTGATTCTCATACTCATTTGGGAATGTTTACTAATGGAGAAGGCTACGAGTATTCTGATGCTAATGAGACAAGCGATAATTTAACTCCAAATTTAAGATCTATAGATTCTATAAATTCCTTCGATATATCTTTTAAGGAAGCTCTTTATAGTGGTATAACTTCTGCTGTGATAAGTCCGGGAAGTTCTAATCCAATTGCGGGTAAAATACTTGCGGTAAAGACGTATGGCCATAGAATTGATGATATGGTAATTAAAGATCCTGTTGCAATAAAATTTTCTTTAGGAGAAAATTCTAAGAGCAGTGGATGCGTTGATGATGCAAAAAGTTGTAAGACACGTATGGGAGTAGCTTGTGC
>CAQBRY010000058.1 GCA_948762645.1 uncultured Eubacteriales bacterium
GTACTACACCGCACTCTTTAAGTATACCTTTTTTTTCAAGTTGCATTGCCATGTTAAGACCTGTCTGTCCGCCTATTCCCGGGACGATAGCATCCGGTCTTTCATACCTTAAAATTTTTGAAATATATTCAAGTGTTAAGGGTTCCATGTATACTTTATCCGCTATTGTCGTATCCGTCATTATGGTTGCCGGATTTGAGTTTACCAATACTACCTCATATCCTTCTTCTTTTAAGGCTAAACATGCTTGAGTACCTGCATAATCAAATTCAGCGGCTTGTCCTATAACTATTGGTCCTGATCCTATAATTAGTATTTTTTTGATGTCTGTCCTTTTAGCCATATTTTTTCCTCCTAATTACTTTATTTACTTAAATTATGTTCTTTCTTGCCATACTATCTTGCCTTCACAAATTGTCATTACGCACTTTCCGTAAACTTCTTCACCCTCAAAAGGCGTACTTTTTCCTTTGGATAAAAATTTGTCAGGGTCAATTTTATACTTGAAGTTTAAATTAAATACACATAAATTGGTTTTTTTACCTTCAATAAATTTGTCTTCGATTCCAAATCGCTTACTTGGATTTACACTCATAAGATCTATAAGTTTACCAAGCGATATTATATTTGTTTTTACAAGTTTAGTATAAAGAATCGGAAAAGCTGTTTCTATCCCCACAACACCCATTAGACTTTCTTTAAGTCCTTTAGACTTCTCATCTTTGGAATGCGGAGCATGGTCTGTAGCAATAATATCTATGGTACCGTCTTTAATTCCTTCCATTAAAGATAATCTGTCTTTTTCATCTCTTATTGGAGGGTTCATTTTGTATTTTCCGTCTTCTTTTATGTCCATATCATTCAATAGTAAATAATGTGGGGCAGTTTCACATGTAACATCTACTCCTTCTGATTTTGCTTTTCTAATAAGGTCCACGCTTTCTTTAGTTGAAACATGACATACATGATATTTACATCCAACTTCTTTAGCTATATTTAACTCTTTTTCTACAGCCTTCCATTCACTTTCGCTGCAAATTCCTTTATGCCCGTATTTTTCGGCGTATTTACCTTTATGTATATATCCTCCGTTAATGAGGCTATTATCTTCACAATGAGATACTATTATTTTATTTAATTTTTTAGCCTTAATCATAGCCTGTCTTATAACATTACAGTCCTGGACTCCTCTTCCGTCATCTGAAAATCCCGACACATAATTTGAAATTTCATCCATATTAGAAAGCTTTTTTCCGTTTTCTCCTTTAGTTATAGATCCGTATGGATGAACATTTATTAAGGAATCTTTTTTTATGATGTCTAACTGAATATTTAGATTTTCTAAGCCGTCCGGTACGGGATTTAAATTTGGCATTGAAAATATATCAGTATACCCGCTTTTTGCTGCTGCCCTTGTTCCAGATTTTATCGTTTCCTTATAAAAAAAGCCCGGTTCTCGTAAATGTACATGAACATCTACTAAACCGGGAAATATATAATAATTGTTAAAATCTAAAATAGTAACATTGGTATCAGCAGGTATATAATCTATTTCTTTCAAATGCCAACATCCGTTTTCGATATATACATTTTTTCTTTTAAATGTATTGTTTGTGTAAACATTTGCATTTTTAAGTAAAAAATACATTATACCCTTCCTTTTTAATTACTTATTTTTTAGCCTCGATAATTATAAATAAATTTATTATAGTTTGTCAATAGATATTGTTTTAAATATCATGAAAGTCTACGATTTTATTATCGCAGACTTTATAGCTTTTTTATTTATCGTTTAAATGTGAAAGTCCGGGCAATTCTTTACCTTCTAAAAATTGGAGAGATGCTCCCCCACCTGTAGATATATGAGTCATTTTATCTGCAAATCCAAGTTTTTCGACGGCAGCTGCAGAGTCTCCTCCGCCTATAATTGATATTGCTCCACTATCCGCTATTGCTTTAGCAACTGCTATAGTACCGTTTGCAAAATTATCCCATTCTGATACTCCCATAGGACCGTTCCATACTACTGTTCCAGCACCTTTGATCGCTTCAGAAAAAAGATCTGCAGTTTTTGTTCCAATGTCAAGACCCATCCAACCATCTGGAATTTTATCTGCAGGTACGATTTGTGATTCTGTATTAGGATCATACTCTTTACCTACTTTATTATCTACCGGTAAAAATAATTTTACGTTCTTTTCTTTTGCTTTTGCCATTATGTCTCTTGCTAAATCTAATTTATCACTTTCACATAAAGATGTCCCAACGGAATACCCTAAAGAATTCATGAAAGTATATGCCATACCTCCGCCTATTATTAGTTTATCTACCTTTTCAAGTAAACTATTAATAACTCCGATTTTATCGGATACTTTTGCTCCACCTAATATTGATACAAATGGTCTTTTGGGATTATCTAAGATTTTACTCATAGTAGATATTTCTTTTTGGATTAAAAATCCACATACTGACGGTAAATACTGAGTTACTCCTACTGTGGAGGCATGAGCTCTATGGCATGTTCCAAAAGCGTCGTTTACATATAAATCTGCAAGAGAAGCTAATTTTTTAGAAAATTCAGGATCATTTTTTTCTTCTTCTTTATGAAAACGAAGATTTTCCAGCAAACAGACTTCTCCATCTTTTAACTGAGACACGGTGATATTTGCACTTTCACCTATAACATCCTGAGCAAATTTGACATCTATATTTAATGATTTGGATATCTGTTTTGCAACAGGCTCTAATGAAAATTTTTTATTAAATTCTCCCTTAGGTCTTCCGAGATGGGAACAAAGTATTACCTTTGCTTTATTATCAATCAGATATTTTATTGTTTTTAAGGACTCATCTATCCTTTTTGTATCCGTTATATTTCCGCTTTCATCAAACGGTACGTTGAAATCACAGCGAACCAATACTTTCTTTCCAGTTACATCTAT
This sequence comes from uncultured Eubacteriales bacterium, assembly GCA_948762645.1. Taxonomy (GTDB): domain Bacteria; phylum Bacillota; class Clostridia; order Oscillospirales; family Acutalibacteraceae; genus CAQBRY01. The sequence goes on from CAQBRY010000058.1 coordinate 2,943, forward strand.
GTCTAACACAGTTTTTTTATTTAAATAGTTCATGAAAACATCCTTTCCGCAAATTAAACCAAACTATTATGCGAAAAGGATTATACGATAAAATATTATTTTTTTCAAGTAGTATATGATTATTAATAAACATTTTGAGTATACCGATAAGCCGAATTCTGTCGAGAGTAATCATCTATCTTAGCTGTGCGTTGCCGTCACCAGCTTAGTGCCACCTTTAAGTGAATGCCGCCGAGCAAACGTTTAATAACATTCACAAACCACGGTGTTGCTCCGAATAGGGTTTACACAGCTATTTAGTCTCCTAAATACTGGTGAGCTCTTACCTCGCCTTTTCATCCTTACCATATATGGCGGTAATTTTCTGTTGCACTTTCCCTAGGGTCGCCCCCGGCGGCCGTTAGCCGCTATTCTGCTCTGTGGAGTCCGGACTTTCCTCACATATGATTAATATGCGCGATTACTTAGTATACTCAATAAATAAAGCTACCATTATATTTTAAAAATGTCAATAATAATCTATATAATTATTGCTGTTAGGAAACCCAATGCTTGTAAAATCATATTAGCATGACTACATATCCATACCCATATCGCAGACTTATTAGCCATTTTATTAATTTTATCTAATTCAGTAATGGTTTTGTCCTTTAAAAAACTATCAAGTTTTTGTCCGGCCTCATTTAACTTATCCGTAATATCTTGAACATTATCGGAGCTATTTTTTTTAATGTTAATTTTTAATATAATGTCACCTATACATTTTTTTTGTCTTTCAAAACATGACCAAAAATCTTTAATTGATGTACGGTTATTGTTGATGTCAGCTAATGGATCTTTCATATTATCAAAAATTTTATTTCCCATTTGGACCATAGTTTTTAATGCACTTTTAGCGTTCATAATATTAGTAGCATTTGCTGTTGAATATTTTGCGGATTTTAGTGCTTGATCAACCTCTGAGATTATAATATTTTTCTCAAAAGATGATATTCTGTCTATTATTGCTGATAAGCTTGATCGATATCTTTTAAATTTCGGATTACTTAAGGATTCTGTGCAATGTTGATTTATAAACTTTAACTTATGTTTCACATCAGAAAGCTTTTCCATAATCGGGCTTACATTGTCCAAAATTTCCTCCCTTCCTTTCTTTATTTTAAGTTCGCAGCATCTTATCTTCTTTGCCTCAATAAGTATCCATGACACAGCATTTACTATTTGACATCCAAATTCATCAGAAAAATTTCCTATTTCTTTAGTATCTTCTTTAAATTTTTTAGAAACATTATCAGCCATTTTTTTATATTCATCTTTGACAGATTTCCATTCTTTACTTTTACAATACATACCATCTATCAAATTATTAAATTTTTCGATGTCCTTTGAAATTAAGTCATGTATTTTATTAACTCTATCAATATTAACTACCGTGATAGTAGGACTGATATAATCGGAATAAATTTTTTTTAACCACTCAGAAGAACTCATTAAATAATCGTATAGATTTTTAGAATTTTCTCCGATTCTTTTTTTCAGCTTATCCACGAGTAACTTCCCAACTGTAATTCTTATTAAAGGAATAGAAAGGTTCAATGCTTTTAGATATTTTTGATAATTAACTCTGGCTTCTAGTAAAGTCAAAATATATGAATTCGGAACAGCAATTGAAGGTTTTCTGCTGATAAGTTGAACTACATATTTAGGCAATTCATTATTTTTTATTTTTTGAACTTCGTCATTTGTTATTTTCATTAAATATCCCCTTCCTTAATATTAAAGATTATATTTATTATATACAATTTATAAAATAAGTCAATTAGTTATAATTATTTGTCTAATATCACAAAATATATTTTTAATATATATTTATCTTTAAAAATATTTTTTTGTTTTGGCGTAATTTACTTGATTTATAATTAATGGTAAAATAATAAAATATTTTTAGATACAAACACTATTTCAAGCACTTAAATTTATTATAGGGAGAGGATGTCAATGTCAAAGAACAATAACAAGAATTTTTCTAGTAATATTAATAAAATAAAAAGCAAAAAATTTGAGTTGGCAATATATATAGTTTTAAGGTTAATAGTTTTTGTTACGATGATTGTATCATTTTTTAGAGGAAATTATGAAAATGTATTTTTATGTGTCTTCTCTCTATTTTTATTTATGATTCCAAACATGATACAAAGAAAATTAAATATTGAACTTCCAACCACTTTAGAAGTAATAATATTATTTTTTATCTTTGCATCACTTATTCTTGGAGAAATGCAATCATACTATATTAAATTTCAATATTGGGATACTATGCTTCATACTATAAATGGTTTTTTATGTGCGGCTGTAGGATTTGCACTTGTTGAATTATTAAACAGACAAAAAAATATCAAGTTTAATCTCTCACCAATATATTTATCTATCGTTGCATTTTGTTTTTCTATGACTATAGGAGTACTTTGGGAATTCTTTGAATGTGGTTGTGATATGTTTCTGCATACAGATATGCAAAAAGATACTATTGTACATTCAATTTCTTCTACTGCACTTAATAAATCCAAAGAAAACACTCCCGTAATAATAAACGATATTAAAGAAGTAACTATTAACGGAGAAAAATTAGATATTGACGGATATTTAGATATAGGATTATTAGATACTATGAAAGATCTATTCGTTAATTTTATCGGTGCAGTTATATTTAGTACAATTGGATATTTTTATTTAAAAAATGGAGGTAACGGAAAATTCGTGAAAAGATTTATTCCTCGAATAAAATCATAGCTCAAAGTATATATTAAATTTTATTTATATAGCGTAATATTTTTTTAATGTTTTTCACATGTCTTATGTACCAATATTTGATTCAAAGTGGTTAATATTGTCAAGGATTTATTTTAGTTTGTCATTAGACGGGTATAATTTTTATCCATATACAGGAAATGAGAAATATTATATGAATATTGATGAAATTATACCTTATTTAATATTTTCAGGTATAAAATATGAAATAATTAATCCAAGTTAGCCATTGTCTGTCAATACAAATAACGCTAATTTTGAAAACTACAGTTTATATCTATAATTACAAGTCTCCTCTTCATTAGATTTTTTTATGGTCAAAGATGTGCCTATATAGTAGCAAAAAATATTAAAGATATATAACTTTCATCCAGAGATGTTAGCGTAATCGGCATTTTTGACATAGGAGAAATAAATTTTTCCACAATGCTATCAATACTGGCTGACTTCGGAAGCATAATGATACAATACAATCCACATTGATTAGACAAAATAGAAAAAATAGCTAGAAATTTAGCTATTTCCTTAGTTTACTTTTTTGTTATACCTTTTCATTTAATCTACACCTATAAAAACTGGTTATCTCAAACTCAAGATTTTCATTAATGGGTAGATCTAATATCTATTCTGAGATAATAGTAACAATTCTGTCCAAAATAACTGTTGATGTTTTAGAAGAATGAAATGTGTGATACGTGATCAATTACAGTAATAAAACCTGATATACTGAGAAGAAATATATAGATGTTATGGACCGATATTACAACAAAGTTAAATTATTTAATAATATATTAATCTACACCTCTCTTACTATTATTCCTATAAGTCCCGGTCCAGTATGTACACCTAATACAGCAGTTACTGGTGAAATTGCTTCATCTATTACAATGCAGAATTTTTTTATCTTTTCTAAAACAGTTTTAGCCATTTCTTCTTCTAAGCCATGTACTACTGTTACGGCAACATTTAATCCTTGAAATCTTTTCTCTACTTCTTTTATCATAACATTTAAAGATTTAGAAAAACCTAGTGTCTTACTAAAAATTTCATATATTCCGTTGCTGTTTACGTGTATTATAGGACAAAGTTTTAATATATTTCCTATTACTCCCGTTACTTTATTTATACGTCCTCCCTTAATTAAATAAGTCAAATCTTTTACAACAAATAGTGCTAACATTTTTTCTCTAATTTTAGATAGTTCATCCAGTATCCTTTTTATATCATAGGACGCTTTTATCATTTTTGCCGCCATAGAGACTAACATCCCTTCAGCACAAGATAATGTCTTAGTATCGAAACTATAAAAATTTAGTCCTTCATATTCCTGGCCAAGCATTTTTATAAAATTATATGTTCCTGAAAGTCCAGTTGATATTCCTATGTATATTACGTCTGTATATCCCTCTTCCTTAAGCTGGTCAAATACAGCTACAATATCATCATGAGACGGCAATGAAGATTTTGGTATTTCTGATTTTAGCATTTCATAAAGTTCAGCTGGTTTTATTTCTATTCCATCTTTATATGTTCTGTCTGAAAAATGAATTTGCAATGGGATTACTTTTATATTATACTTTTTTATTGTGTCTATTGATAAATCACTTGCTGAATCTGTTATTACTGCTATTTTATTCATTAGAAAGTTTCCTCCTGAAATATTTTTACTTTGATTTCCTTATTATAGCAAAAAAGATAAAAAAATCTATGCCTTTATATAAATTCAGCGTATTACTTAAAACTCGACCATTACTTTTTAATTGGTCTTATATTTAAATAAGTTATAGTTTGGAGGATTTTAATTATGCATGAAATATCTATTGTATTTGCCCATATTAATAATTTTTTATATGCCTATTTACTAGTCGGGCTTTTACTAATATGCGGTATATTTTTTTCTTTTAAAACAAGACTTGCACAGCTTAAGTTTTTACCTGATTCTATAAAATTAGTATCAGAAAAAACCTCAGGAACTAAAATATCTACTTTTAAAGCTCTCATGATATCAACAGCTTCTAGAGTAGGCACCGGAAACATCGCAGGTATTGCTATAGCACTTGTTATTGGTGGTCCTGGTTCAATTGTCTGGATGTGGATTATGGCTATTATTGGTGCCGCTTCGGGTCTTGCTGAAAGTATTCTTGCTCAAATGTATAAAACTTTAAATGAAGACGGTTCCTCGCGAGGAGGACCCTCTTACTATATTCAAAAAGCTCTTGGATCAAGAAAATTAGGTGTTTTATTCTCCATACTTCTTATTATCGCTTTCGCATATGGTTTTAATGCACTTCAGACAAACGTAATAGCCACCGCCTTTGAATATTATATACCAAATTATGAATCAAATATTGGGGTTTCTATCATCATTGGTATAATACTCGCTGTTTTGACAGCTGCTATCATCTTTGGAGGTGTACACAGAATAGGATTTATATCTTCTATTATTGTTCCTGCTATGGCTGGTATATATTTAATGGTAGGGCTTTATATAATCATTGCCAATATACATAAAACACCTGAAGTACTATCATTGGTCTTTAAAAATGCATTTGATTTTAATTCCATACTTGGTGGATTTGCCGGAAGCGTTGTAATAGTAGGAATTAAAAGGGGGTTGCTATCAAATGAAGCAGGTATGGGAAGTGCTCCCAATGCAGCTGCTTCGGCTGATACTTCTCATCCTGTCAAACAAGGCATAGTACAGGTGTTGTCTGTTTTTATTGACACAACAATATGTACAACCTCTGCTGCAATAATTTTATTCTCAAATGTTTCTCTTGACGGGAAGTACGTAGGTATTCCCCTTATTCAACAAGCAGTAAGTTCACAGATAGGTATATGGGGAATATGTTTTATTACTGGATCTGTTCTCTTATTTGCCTTTACTTCAATAATAGGAAATTATTGCTACGCAGAATCTAATTTTTTATTTATTAAAAATAATAGGAAACTATTAAATATATTTAGAATTACTTGTATATTAACTATAATGATATCGCCTTTGCTTTCTTCCTCTTTAGTATGGGATTTTGCAGAAGTAGCCATGGCTTTAATGTCTACTGTGAATATACTGACGATATTATTGCTTTACAAAAGGGTTAAAATTTGTCTTGATGACTATAAACGTCAAAAATCTTTAGGTTTAGATCCTGTTTTTAATGCACCTAAATGTGGGATTTTTGATACTGATATTTGGAAATAATCGAAAAAAGGGAGATATGTAGTAATGAAAAAAGTCCTTATGGCAATGAGTGGCGGCGTAGATAGTTCTGTTTCAGCATATATATTAAAAAAGCAAGGCTATGATGTTATTGGAGCCACTTTAAAATTGTTTGATAAGGAAGAAAGTCAAAATGATAATAAAACTTGCTGTTCTTTAAATGATATAGACGATGCTAGATGCGTAGCAAACAAATTAGAAATTCCCTTTTATGTTTTTAATTTTAAGAATGAGTTCAAAGAAAATGTCATGTCAAAATTCGTAAACTCTTATCTGAATGGCGAAACGCCTAATCCATGTATAGACTGCAACAAATTTATAAAATTTGATAAAATGCTTAAAAGATGTAAAGAATTAGACTGTGATTTTATTGCAACAGGTCATTATGCAGTGATAGAGAAAGATAATAATACCAATAGGTATTTACTAAAAAAGGCTAAAGATTTAAATAAAGACCAAAGTTATTTCTTATATTCTTTAACTCAAGAACAATTAAAAAATATTTTATTCCCTATAGGAAATTTAGATAAAAATCAAGATGTAAGAAAAATCGCACTGGAAAATGGATTTATTAATTCTAAAAAACCCGACAGTCAAGATATTTGTTTTATTAACGGCGGAAACTATTCAAATTTTATTGAAAATTATATTAATCGTAAGATACCTTGCGGTAACTTTATAGATATGCAAGGAAATATATTAGGAAAACACTCAGGAATTATAAATTATACTATCGGTCAGCGAAAAGGATTAAGATTATCTTTAAAAAAGCCAATGTATGTTAAAGAAATAAACGCTGAAAATAACAATATTGTATTGTGTCCGGAAGAAAGTCTTTATAAAAAATCTTTTACTGTAAAAGATATTAATCTAATACCTTTAAATAGTATAAATAATTCGTTAAGACTAAAGGTCAAAACAAGGTATAGACAAAAAGAACAGTCAGCTACTATAACACAAATTGATAACAATAGATTGAATATAGAGCTAGATGTCCCTCAAAAGGCTATTACAAAAGGTCAAGCTTTAGTGATGTATGATGGAGATGTAGTAGTTGGAGGGGGAACCATAGAATAATAAGTATCAAAAAACAGATGGAGGTTAATAATGACTTCCATCTGTTTTTATTTTGTGAAGATTATATTGTTTTTAATTCAATGTTTATTAAAAATTTTTAGTATTTTAATTTTCTTGAGATATTAATCTTATAATTTGTCTTAGTTCTTGTATACTGCCATTTCCATGTGATGCACAATTGCATTTTATTTCAAATTGTCTTTGCTTACTAAGGCTGTCAAAGCGAACAATAAGATTATTTAATATAAGTTTTTCACTACTTTCTAACATATCATATCTTGATAACTGATCGTCACTCTGATAAACTTCAGAAAGATAATCTGCAAAAGATTTTTCTGATGGACCAATAAAATTTATTTTTCGCTTTATCTCAAAATAAAGAGAACTTTCGTAAAAATTTCCATAAGGGCCTTGATCACTAATTAGTAAAGCTGCATAAGCAGTATTTATAATTGAAAACAAAAATGTAGATACAAAAATAAATGCATATTTTTTAATGCTTTTTATAGTAGAAACCTCCTATATTTAGTATAAACAAATATTAAAAATATTTTAATTTGCAAAAGAATAGTTTGGGGATTCTTTCGTAATTTGTATATCGTGTGGGTGACTTTCCTTGAGTCCAGCTCCTGTTATTTTGACAAATTTAGCTTTTTCATAAAGCTCAGAAATCGTTTCACATCCAGTATATCCCATTCCTGCTCGGATTCCACCGATTAATTGATAAATTGTATCAGTAAGCAGACCCTTATAG
>CAQBRY010000059.1 GCA_948762645.1 uncultured Eubacteriales bacterium
AATTAGCCATAAAAGATATGTTTGATAAAAACGATTTTAATAAAATAATTGAGGGGTCTGTTTTACCGGATAAAGACGAAAATCAAAATGGTTTTGTCTGTCATTTTTATAATCCTATCACAAATTCTAACTATCAAGATTCAGAAGATAGTGCCAAAGCTCGATGTATTGCACATTTAGGAAATTACCTACTGACCAAAAATTTAGAAGAACTAGGTCGTTCAATCCATTTTTTAGAGGATATCTGTACTCCTGTTCATGTTCAGTATGAAGATTCCACTGATGCTATAATTCGGGGATCGTTACATTTGGAATTTGAAAAAAATCTCGATAAATTTTGTAAAAATTACTCTCTGAAATATGATTATAAATTCCCTGAATTTCAAAGTTTAAGTGAAGCAATAAATTTTTGTGCATTGAATGCAGCCAAAAATTATTATTGTTACAGAGATAAAGGTGACAAACTAAAAACTTTAGAAGAAACTTTAAAATTAGCGATTTGTGCAATCAAATATTTAATCACAAATTATGCACTAAATGATGGGAAATCTGTTAATCATATACAGAACAGTAGCGGTAAAAATATAGGGCTTGTCATACAGGGTACGAATGATAATCGGTCTGAAAATGTGTTTGACTTAGCTACTTTAAGTCCGAATTATCGCCTTAGAATACCACAAAGTGGACAGATTTTCGTATTTAAAAAGCCTCGTTTAGGAGCAAATTTCTTTCTGGATAACTCTTTAATTATTTAAATACTCAATGGTGTAAATCAAAAACTGAAAGAAGGAGATAAAGACATGGAGTTTAAAGGAATAGACGTTAGTAAGTGGAACGGAACAATAGATTGGCAAAAAGTAAAAGGTTCAGGAATAGACTTTGCGATAATTAGAGAAGGATTCGGAGTAAAATCCCCAAATCAGATTGATGAAAAATTTAAATATAATATAACCGGAGCTAAGAACGCAGGAATTTCATGTAGTGCATACCATTATTCTTACGCAGTTAGCGTCCAAGAAGCAGTAAACGAGGCTCAATTTTGCTTAGAAAATATCAGAGGTTATCAACTAGCATATCCGATTGCATTTGATTCAGAAGATAAAATAATGTTAAAACTCAGCACTCGCCAAAGAACAGACATATGTAAAGCGTTTTGTGAAGAAATTGAGAAAAATGGCTATTATGCTATAATTTACTGCAATCTTAGCTGGCTTGAAAATTATTTATATAAAGATGAACTACTTCCAAAATATGACCTATGGCTTGCACAGTGGAATGTAAAGAAACCTTCGTATCAATGTGGTATTTGGCAGTATTCAGAAACAGGAAAACTTGATGGTATAAATGGAAATGTAGATATGAATATTTCCTACAAGAATTATCCTGAAATAATGAAAATTAAAGGGTTGAATGGATTTAAAACAAATACAGACGTTATTACGGAAAATCAAAACAGTTCATCAAAGCAAGAGCTTTTCACATCTTATACCGTAAATACAGGAGAAAGTTTGTGGTCAATTGCAGAAAAAATGTTAGGAAGTGGCAGTTTATACAAAGAAATAAAACAATTTAATAACCTATACAATGATGTGATTTATCCGGGACAAAATCTAAAAATCCCAAAAACAAATATGCAGATAAGTTACAATACCCACACAGTAAAAAAAGGAGAAACCTTATGGGAAATTGCAGAAAAATATTATGGCGATGGGACTAAATATAGAGAAATTAAAAAAATAAATGGACTTGACGAAGATAAAATTTATCCGGGTCAAGTCCTTAAAATTTAAGAAATTGTATTTCGCAGAAAATAAATTAATCGGGGGTCTCCTTTGCTGTTCTGATTGAAGAATAACCGCCTATATTCGCCACAATGTGGCAATAACTCCACGCTCTTTTTGCTAAAATTGGAAAATAATGGAATATAAAGAGGAGAAAAGACTATTTTTGATAGTTTTTTTATATTATTGTCGAATTTTATATTTATTATAATTAAAAGTTTTAGCAGAGAGGTGGATGCCTTTGTGTAAATTTTTTTATTATTATGCTAGGTATCCATAGTCCGATACATTTGAATCTAAATGAAAATATTCAAATATATTGGAGGAAAAATTAACCATGGGAAAGATTATGGATATATTTTATGGTAAAAAAAATTCAAGTAGAAGTAAATTTAGATGTGTATTTGTTTTGCTTGGCAGACGATGAACGAATAAAGCGACAAGATAAAAAATTTGACAAGTGTTTGTCGATAGAATTTTTAAATGAGAAATATGATGGAAAATGTCTACCTAACGCACTAAAATGTCAATCGCATGAGACAGATTATATAAAAAAAGATGTCGTAAATCGCCTACGAAAAAATTTTAACAATTTATTAACAATAGAAAAGCAGTGTGTCATTAGATATTATTACCAACATCTAACCATAGAAGAAATAGCAAAACTAGAAAATATATCCAGAGAGACCGTAAAAAGAACTATAAAATCAGCAAAAGAAAAGCTTAAAAAATTAGTCGAATGATTTGTATATGTTTTTTGAGCCTTTTGGCTATTTTCGCAACCTATATATATAGGGGGATTTTTTTCTTGATAAAAAATCTTTCATTCGCACCTTGGAAATTGAATATAAAATTTCTCAATTACGTTAGCTGTTCTGTCCTGATTTTGGACAAGCATTTTATACGGTACGCCATGACCTTCTTACATAAATTCAAATATTATCTATTTTATGAAAACTTAGCGAGCGATATTCTACCGATATATAAAATTAGTTGGTTACTAATTTGCGATGACAAGAACAGCCAATAATGATACTCCTGATACAGTCGAGGTTAAATCCCAGAGTACAGTCCCAATGTGGGGAACGTGAAATCCGTGTGTCTTTGCCTAACCAGCAGAAGATTGAGAAGTTTTTTAAACTCATTTTTTACTGATGTAAATTAAACTGCAATATAAAGCTTGGGGGAATTACAAAAATGTCAACAACAGAAGATCAAACAATCTTTTTTGACGAAGAAACCAGTTATAAGATGAATGGAACTAAGTATATAGTAATATCACATTTTAACGATAAAGGTGAAAATATGTTAGATAAAATGGTTCGTTTGCTGAAATCCGATATTCAAAACACCGCAAACCAAAATTTATAGAACGGCATAAAAAATCGTGGTATAATAAGACCCGTAAACATTCTTTATTGACTGCAATATTTTAATTTCAAGAGGTCTTATTTTTAGAAGGGAAGTTAAATATGAAACAGTCAAAAGATAATAAAAGTTTATTAAATGAATTAAGGGGATTATTAGACAACAATGCCAATATTTTAGCTGATAGCTACATAAGGAGGTTAGGCGGAAAACTTACAATATTGTATCTCAGGCTCTCAAGAGATGATGATTTAGAGGGTGAAAGTAGTAGTATCTCAAATCAAAGAGTGTATCTTACAAATTATGCAAAAAAGAACAAATTTAAAAATGTGATGGTTTTTTATGACGATGGTATATCCGGGGTTACGTTTGATAGAGATGATTTTGTAAAAGTTTTAAAATTAATAGAACTTGATATGGTTGAAAACTTAATCGTTAAAGATTTATCAAGGATAGGCAGAGAACACATCAAAACAGACACATTACTAGAGATAACTTTGCCTAAACATAATGTAAGATTTATTTCTGTTAATGATGGAATAGATACCGGACTGCGTGAAGATGATACTATTGCATTTAGGAATTTGACAAATGAGTGGTATGCAAGAGACATAAGTCGAAAAGTGCGTTCAGCCCATCGAGCAAAGAGTAGTCAAGGCTATGCAATAGGGCATCCTCCTTTTGGATATATGTACGATGAAAAAGATAAGAAAAAGTGGGTGGTAGATCCAGATGCATCTGAAACTGTTAAGTACATATATTCCCTAAGGAAACAAGGTTATGGATTACCTGAAATTGCCAAAATTTTAACAAGAAAAAAGATTTTAATTCCATCTATGTATGCTTTAAAAAAGGGATTCAGAAAACCGGCTAAAATTCCTATCTGCGAATATATGTGGAGAAAGGAAAATGTAAGAACCATACTTACCAATCGTTCCTATGTTGGAGATGTCGTGAATTTCAAAACATACAGTCGTTCTTTTAAACTTAGAGAAAGACTTGAAAATCCCGAAGAAAAACGGGAAATTCATGAAAACATCCATGAAGCTATAATTGAGCGTTCCGTTTGGCAAGATATTCAAAATACTTTTGGTAATGTTAGATATAAAAAACCTAAACACACAGAAAAACATATTTTTGCAGGATTGCTCAAATGTTCTGATTGCGGCGCAAATTTGAACTATAAATACACCCATACTAATCCAGATAATCATTATTTTTCATGTAAGAACAACAGATCAGGTGAGGGTCTTTGCAAAAAAACTCATCACATAAGAGTTGATAAACTAACTGAATTATTGACTAAAAATCTTTCTAGCATAGTAAATTTCGCAAACTGCTTTGAAGATGAATTTGTAAAAATAGTTATGGATGAAAACTATAAAATGGTTGTAGCCACACAAAATAGAAATCAAAAAGAATTACAAAGGTTGCTTGCTAGAGATAAAGAAATTGATAATTTAGTAGAAAAACTTTTTGAAGAAAAAGTTTTAGGAAATTTATCTGCGGAAAGACTTGCTAAACTATCTGCAAAGTACGATGAGGAGCAGATTGAATTAAAAGCAAAAATACAAAACCTAGAAGCTGTTGTATGCCAAGAAAAGTCTCATGAATTAAATGTAGAAGCTTTTCTTGAGAGGGTACATAAATATTCTGATATAAAAGAGTTGACACCTGAAATTTTACATGAATTTATAGACAAAGTAGTAGTACATCACAGAGAACAAATTGATGGTCAAACGGTTCAAAAAGTAGAAATCTATTATAAAATGGTAGGCAAGGTTGAAATCCCTAATATGGGTAAAGCAGAAAAGGAAAAATACTTAAAAATTTTTGGTTCTAATAGAAAAGAAAGGATTGCTTGAAAGGATATTTTAGATTTAAATTTTATTGTAAGCAATCATAAGATTATTTTAGTAGGATGTTCCTTAAGAAGTTCCTATTTAAAAAATTAGATTACCAAAAACTGATAATCTAATTTTTTTGAAAATTGGTCATGCCCCATAAGACAAACCACACTGGTACGGATGACAGGACTTGAACCTGCACAGGATTTCCCACTAGAACCTAAATCTAGCGCGTATACCAATTTCGCCACATCCGCATTTATTATTGTATAATAATTATGATACAACATTTAACTTCTAAAATCAATCAGAAATTTTATATGTGATATATAGTTTTATCTTTCTAGATTAATAATGTCAGATAATTTATAGAATTTACCTTTATATAAAATATTCATAAACTGAAATTCGATATCGTTATTTGAATAACATAAATATCTATTTTATCAATATTCTCTTATGTTAGTTCATATTATGAATTTAATTCATGTATTTGCTGTATCTTTTTATGTACTTATTTACATATTATTAGTATTTATATGAAAAAATATTATACATTATTGATGGTATGGTTAAAGATATATACACCGATATCGTATGTTTTGATTTGGTTAATATATTTTTATATAGAAAATAAAGTTTATATCATTGGAAATTAATACTTGTATTAAACACCTAATAACAAAAACAAATTTTAGAAATCTTTTCAGTTTACTATTATTCTTAAATTGATTTTGTGTTTATAGTATAGTTAAATTGTTTTCGGATAATATTGGAAAAATATAAATTATATTAAGAAGTTCTTATATCATATTTTAATATTTTTGTTATATTTTTAAGTATTTGACAAATTATATACTAAAGTATAAAATTGAAGTCTGGGCTATCATACAAGGAGGAATATATGGATTGTATTTTTTGTAAGATCGCAAATGGAGAGATTGAATCTAAAATAGAATACCAAGATGAAAAAATATCTGTGTTTCATGATTTAAATCCTCAGGCACCTGTACATTTACTGATAATACCTAAAAGTCACATACAGTCATTAGATTATATAAATGAAAGTAATTGTGATTTTATTTCTCATGTATTTAAAAAGATACCTCAAATAGTTAGGAAATTTAAAATAGAAAATAGTTATAGATTGGTAAGTAACTGTGGAGAAAGTGCAGGGCAGACTGTGAATCATTTACATTTTCATATTTTAAGCGGAAGAGATATGCATTGGCCACCAGGGTAATATTGTATTTTATAAGGAAAGGTAAGTCTCAAAAATGGACGATAAATACTATGAAATAAATGTTGCGGGATGCAAAAGAAAATTACCGATTTGTCCGGTGAGCGAGAAGTTCGATATAGCTGCCTTTATAATGTTTGGAGATATTGAACTTACTGAAAGATGTGCTAAGTTATTATCATCAAAATGTGATTTTGAATACGACGTTCTTATTACAGCTGAAGCAAAAGGTATACCACTTTGCTATGAAATGGCAAAGCAAAGTGGTAAAAAATATATAGTTGCCAGAAAAGGCGTAAAAGTTTATATGAGTAATCCTATTCATGTTGAAGTAAAATCTATTACTACTAAACGTCTTCAAAATTTATATTTGTCTGAAGATGAGTATAAATTTTTAAATGGAAAAAAAGTGTTAATAGTGGACGATGTAATAAGTACGGGAGAATCGTTAAAGGCTATAGAAGAGCTTGTAAGCAAAGCAAACGGAAAAGTTGTGGGAAAAGTTGCAGTTTTGGCAGAGGGAGATGCTGCTAATAGAAAAGATATTGTATATTTAGAAACTCTTCCTCTATTTTTTAAATAAAGATTTTCTGGGAGATTACAATATATGAAAAGATTGTTTGCGATAATTGGATTTACATATTTAATTACGCTCACAATCTTTATTTTTGTATATGCTGAATATTATTGGATATTTTTGGCGATATTTATTTTTTGTGAGGTAATGTCTTTAGTTTTTAAAGGTTTGAGAAAAGATAAAATATTACCGACTGTATTTTTGGTGTGTATTATTGCGTCGTGCAATTACATGGTAAATTATTATAAATTTATAGTTCCAAGCCAAACTTTGTGTGATAAAGACCTTACTGTTACAGGTCAAATTTGTGAACTTCCTTATAAAAAAGACGACAGATTTCATTATATTTTAAAAATAGAAAATATTGAGGAAAATCCCGGAATAAGAAACTTTAAAATAGATATTTCAAGTTATAGTGCTTTGTCTTTAAATATTTATGATAATGTGACGCTTAATGTTCATACATATTCTAACAATAATTCTGAATCAGACATATTTATGCAATATAGTTTTTCAAAAAAGATATATTTAAGAGGATATTTGCTAGAGTATACAAGTTCCTCGATAATAAGTAGTTCAGGCAATTTACCTCTTTACTATTATTCTTTAAAAATTAGGAAAAGTCTAATGTCTCTTTATCGAAGGATGTTTTCACAGGAGTATTCGTCAGTAATAAATGGAGTACTTTTTGGAGACAGACATAATATGCCGGATAACGTAAAAAATAACTTTGTTTCTTCTGGAATATATCATATTCTAGCCGTATCAGGAATACATACCACAATAATTTCTCAGATAATTCTATCCATTTTATTAAGACTTAGGATAAATAAAAGATTATCCGCATCGTTATCTGCTATAGGTGTATTTTTATTTATGTCTGTTAGTTGTTTTACGCCTTCGGTTGTAAGAGCAGGTATAATGTCGATAATATATCTTGTTGGATTAGCCATATATAGGAAAAGCGATTCTTTAAATTCTTTGGGAATATCAGTACTTATCATTTCTCTTATTAATCCTAATATAGGAGGAAGTGTAAGTTTATGGCTTTCTTTTTTGTCTACGCTTGGTATAATAGTCCTTCATCCAAAAATATTTTTTTATTTGCGAAATTGTTTTAAATCAGAAAATAAAGTGATTAAATATATTTTAGAGTCTGTTTCTATAACTACGTCTGTTATTTTATTTACTTTTCCTGTATGTGCGGTAGTATTTAAAAAGATATATTTTAGTTCGTTTATATCAAATATAATTATTTTACCTTTTATACCTACTCTGATATTTAATTCTCTTGTTTGCGCTGCCTTATATGTTTTATTTCCGTATAATATTTGGAAATTATCGGGTATTATTAATTTATGTATAATTAAATATATGAACTATGTTTGTAATTTTCTTTCCAGGATTTCTTTTTTAAGAGTATTTTTAGGGCACCATTATATAGAGGTATTTATATTAATTGGCTTATTAGTTTTAGGAATTACTTTTATAATTGATAAGTTTCGCAAGTATATGAAAATAGTTTTTTTATCGGTTGTAAATATTTTGATAGTATTTTGTTTGTGCAGCAGAATTTCTAAAATGGATGATGTTATAATATCCGTTTTAAATTCTTCGGATAATTTTAGTGTTGTACTGTCAAATGATAGAAAAAATACAGTCATATATTGCAGCGGCGATTACCCGAAATACAAAGATATATCTAATTATCTTTATAATATAAACTCTTATAAATTGGATTTTTTTATACTGCCAAAGTTTAATATAGAGCAGTATAAAACAGTAAATAAAGTAGTGGAAGAATATGGATCTAATTATATGGTGGTTCCTAATAAGTATGAGTTTGACGAAGAAGCTAAAATGATAAATAGTTTTAGGTGCAAAAAATATTTATTTGATGAAAGTTTTAAGTTTAGTATATATAATGACGTTAATATATGTGTTTTCAAAATAGATAATAAATCTTGGGTTTACATAGAAGTATATAATAATAAAATATTATGTTGTTTGGAGGGTGGAAACATTTTAAATTTACCCGATGAATTCAAAGTTGCTGACATATTAATTTCAAGCGGGCTTCCAATTTCATTTAATAATGTACAAGGATTAAAAGACATTATATTTTGCAGTAGTAAAAAGAATTATAATATTTTAAAAAATAAAATAAGTTATCATAATATAAATAGTCTTAATACGGGAAAAAGCGGAAATATTAAAATAAGATTTAAAAGATCAGGTATATATAAAATATCGGAGGGGAATTAATGCCAAGGATATCGTATAAAGAAATTAGTAGAAAAAATTTTTTAAATAGTGTAAGTAGAATATATTTTTTGTACGGAAAGGATAAATACATAATAAAAGAATGCAAGGAAATATTATTATCTAAATTATTAGGAGAAAACCAAAATAATTTGGACTTACTTAAATTGGACGGCGAGAATCTTGATTTGGATAAACTTACAATGTCTATGGATATGTATCCTATCAGTGGTGATTTAAAATGTATATTGATAAATAATATTGATGTAGAGATTCTTAACTCCGGTGATTTAAAAAAGTTAAATAAAATAGTGGAAAATGTGCCGGAATTTTCGACTATTATTATTTGTCAGACTTTTTGTGAAGTAAATGAAAAGAAGTCTTCAAAGTGGAAAAAGTTTTTAAGTTTAATTTTAGAATCAGGTTATATTATAGACTGCAGTATTAATTTAGAAAAAGAATTAGAAAGTAAAATTATAAGTATTGCTGGGGATAAAAATAAAATCATTGGCAGGGAAAATGCAGATTTAATTTTAAAGAAATGTGGGAGAAATTTAGATCTTATTTCCAGTGAACTTGATAAACTATGCAGTTTCGAAAGTGAAGAAGAGATAGGTAAAGATTCTATTGAGAAAATTGTATGCGGAAATTTGGAATATAATATTTTTGAGATATGTAAGTTTATTTTGTCTGGAAATTCACAGGCTGCTTACAACTGCCTAGAGAAACTGTTTTTATTTAAAGAAGAACCTATACTTATACTTTCTATAATATCGAGTACATATGTTGACATGTATAGATTTAAAGTATGCTGTGACTTTGGAATATCGGAAAATGAAATATCTGGTATTTTCGACTATAAGGGGAAAGAGTATAAAATCAGGTCAGCTAAGTATAATAGCAGTAATATTTCTTTAAATAATATAAAAAGGAGTATAGATATATTGCTCAGAGCCGACGAAGAAATGAAAACAACTACTATAAATCCAAGAGTCATAATAGATGTAGCTGTAATAAAACTTATAAATTTGGTAAATAAGAATGGATAGTTTGTTAAATATAAAGCAGACAATAGTTGTGGAAGGAAAGTATGATAAGATTAAACTTTCAGAGTTTATTAGTTCGAATATAATTTGTACAAATGGGTTTAGAATTTTTAAAGATAGAGATAAATTGAATATTATAAGGAAGATAGCAGAAAAGACCGGAATAATTATACTTACTGACAGTGATTATGCAGGTTTTATGATACGTAATTACTTAAAAAAGACAATAGATAAGAAATATATAATTGACGCATACATACCGGATGTTTATGGAAAAGAAAGAAGAAAGAGTATTTTTTCAAAGGAGAAAAAACTAGGAGTTGAGGGAATAGATAAGAATATTATATTAAAATGTATAGAATCAGCTTGCGGTGCTTTACAAGATGTAGACAACCGCAAATATATTTCTAAGTTGGATTTGTATAATTTAAATTTGGCAGGATGTAAAGATAGTCGAAATAATAGAAGAAAATTAATAAAGGCTCTTGGTATTCCTGAAAATATTTCTGTTAATGGTCTTTTAGACGTCATAAATACTATTATGGAATATGAAGAATTTATAGATTTATATAGAAGTTTATTTTAAAAAATTTATATTTTATGTATAATTAGAAGCAGACTATTATTTTAGGA
>CAQBRY010000060.1 GCA_948762645.1 uncultured Eubacteriales bacterium
TCGGAAGTTTCTTCAGAATCTAAATCACTATCGTTTTCTCCTTCAATTTCACTTTTATCTTCACAATCCAAATTATCATTTTCATCATTATAAATATTTACGCACATAATAATCCCCCTATTTTGTATAATATAATGTTATATTATACAAAATATATATGTTATTCAACTAAATAAATAATATATTTTAATAATTTTTTTTTTAAAAACTATTTAATTAAATTTAAAAAATCATTTTCGTTAATAATTTTTACTCCTAAACTCTTTGCCTTTACTAATTTACTTCCAGGGTTATCTCCCACTAATAAAAATGATGTATTTTTAGAAATAATATTTGTAACCTTTCCTCCCATTTTCTCTATAATATCAACTATTTCATTCCTTTTATAATTAGGAAGAGTGCCAGTTAAAACAAAAGTATAATTTTGAAGTTTTTGTTCTAAAACACTATTTTCTAAAAAGATAGTGTTTACACCAAATTCTTTAAATTCATTTATTACTTTTAAATTTTGCTCAACTTTAAAATATTCTATTAGGCTATCTGCTATTTTATCTCCTATACCGTCTATTTGCATAATATCTTCTTTTTTAGCTAAGACTATATTGTCTATTTCTTTAAACCTTTTAGATAGTAAAAATGAAGCTTTTTTTCCAACATTTAATATTCCAAGTCCAAAAAGTAGTCTTTCAAGGCTGTTATGTTTAGACTTTTTTATCTCAGCAATTATATTTTCAGAAGATTTTTGACCCAATCTTTCTAAACCTTTCAAAGAATTCACTTCTAACTTATAAAGATCAATAGGTGAGGTAATCAAACCGTTATCTACTAAATTTTCTATTATATTTTTTCCTAAACTTTTTATATTCATGGCGTCTCTTGAGACGAAATGTATAAGATTCCTTATAAGTTGAGCTGGACAATCAATATTTTCACATCTTGTACACACATTAGACTCTTTAATAACTTTGCACCCGCAAGATGGACATCTTTCAGGCATATCAAACTTGGTAGATTCAGAAAAACTTTGAGATACTTTAACTATTTCAGGTATAATTTCACCCGCTTTTCTTAAAAGTACATTGTCTCCTATTTTTATGTTTTTTAATCTTATAAATTCTTCATTATGAAGAGTTGCTCGACTTACGGTAGTACCAGATATTAAAACAGGCTCCAATACAGCCGTAGGAGTCAAAATACCGGTTCTTCCAACATTTATTTCAATATTTAATAACTTAGTGGATTTTTCTTCAGGGGGATACTTAAAAGCTTCAGCCCACCTTGGATATTTAGACGTACTTCCCAAAGCTTCTCTTTGTCTGAAATCATTTATTTTAAGTACTGCCCCATCTATTTGGAAGTCCAAATCATTTCTTATTTTATCTATACGCTCTATTTCCTTAAAAATATCATCCATATTTGAATATAAATTATAAAATGGAGGTACAGGAAATCCCAATTTCTTTAGATAATCAAGGGAATCCTTATGATTTTTTATATTTTCACCGTCTATTCTTTGAATATTAAAAACAATAATTTGTAAATTTCGCTTACTAGTTATTCGAGAATCTTTCTGTCTCAAAGACCCAGCAGCAGCATTTCTGGGATTTTTAAATAACTTTTCTTCAGACAATTTTTGACTTTCAATAAGACTAATAAAATTTTTGGTAGAAATGTATACTTCTCCCCTAACTTCCAAAAAACCTTTATAATCTATATTTTTAGGTAAATCCTTAATTGTTTTTATATTTTCAGTTATATCTTCCCCAGTTTCGCCATCACCTCTGGTCGAAGCCCTATAAATCATACCGTTCATATATTCTACAGAAACTGATAGTCCATCTATTTTAGGCTCTACAACATAACTAATATTGCTAACAGATTTCATCACTCTTTCATGAAATAACAATATTTCATCTCTGGAAAAAGAGTTGTGTAAACTTTCCATCTTTACTTTATGAGAAACAGGATCAAATTTATTAAGAGCCTTACCTCCTACTTTATTTGTAGGTGAATCAAACATACTTAGCTCAGGAAATTCATTTTCTAAATTTTCAAGCTTTCTAAGCAAACTATCATATTCAAAATCACTTATCTCAGGATCATCATCTTCATAATATTTTTTATTGTGGTAATTTATTTCGTCTCTATATTTTTTCGCAAGATTTTTAGCCTCTTCATACGTCATTAAATATACATCCTCTAATATTAAATAAAATTATTCTATAACTACATTTACCGAATATTCACCATAAGGCCAAACTTCAGTATACCCTTGAATATTTATTGCCACCGGTATCTCCATATGCCCTTGAAGGTTTGCATCATTTTTAAGATCTATCTGAACTGTTATGTCGGAAGCTTTTATAGAAGATACTTTATAAGAAGGTCCAACTATTTTAACATTTATACCTTCATTATAAACACTACTGCTTTTGCCTTCCGGAACATTTACAAAAGAAAAATTTGTAACCCAGAAAGTTCGCTCTCTTAATTTCGGAAATTCTAATTCAAGTTTAACCGTATAATTACCGTCAAGACTCCTACATCCTTGCGGCATATTAACTTGAAGATCAAACTCCGTATTTTTTACCCCTATTTCATTAAAATTTACGGCAGGTAGCTCTATTTCCTCAACTCCCGATATGATATCTTCAGGTCCTGCAATTTCAAATTTATCAGGAATAATATTAACTATATTATCAACGTTTAAGTCTTTCGGTATGTTAGTAAAATTAGCTTTTATAGGAACCTTTTTTCTCATCAGTACAGGTATAGTAACATCTACTTCGGAGACTGAATAAGTAATAATTTCACTTGAAATAAGTCCTCCATAAGCATCGTAAAGTAATATTGGAGTTTTAAAATTATAAGTACTTGTAAGTTCTTCAGAAATATCTCCTTTTACAACAACTTTCTTAATTCTGGATATTTCTGTTTCCGGACCGGAAAGTAAAACTTTTGGCTGAGACAAAACAATACTCCCAACAAAATAATCAGGATTAGCAGAAAATTTGACATCAGTTTCTATTGTAAATTCGGCTTCTCTATATCTATCAACCATAACAGTGATAAAAGCGGGCTTTACTGCTGAAGCAAATTCATAATCATTACGTACCCCTGATTTTTTTGCCATAAGTTCTAAAGTATAATTTCCCGGAGATGTGATTGTATTTATAGATTGAGTAGCAACCACCTGTATATCATTTTTAGATATCTGTCCTACAATAAGACGGTTGCCTGTTATATCAATTTGAGCCTTAATATCCTGACCGCTAAATATTCTAAGTCCGTCCTGCGCAGCGTTTTCGGATAACGACAAACTAACAGGTATTCCAGACACAGTCACAGGACGTCCCTCAGCATCATTTGTAGAAACAACTATCCATATTATAAAAGACAAAATAACAGAAAACACCAGTACAAATTTATTATTATAAAAAATTTTAGTCAAACTAAGTTTCTTATCTGTGTTAAATACAAATTTTTTCATTTTCTTGCCACTTTCTTAAAGGAAGTTATTATATTTTTATAAGCAGAACCATTATTTTTCGAATCCTGAATCAAAAGACTAACTAATCTTTTTTTCAAAGTATCTATATTATTTATCCTTCTAAGAACTCCATTTATAGCAATAGAAATTGATCCTGTTTCCTCAGATACAACAATTGCAACAGCATCTGAATTTTCACTTATTCCAACAGCTGCCCGGTGCCTTGTCCCTAAATCATTGCTTAAATTTTCATTCTTAGTCAAAGGCAGTATACATCCTCCAGCATATACTAAACAATCTTTAATTACCATAGCACCATCATGCAGTGGAGCTTTATTATAAAAAATATTGGAAATAATTTCAGATGAAGCTTCTGCTTTAATTATAGTTCCAGTAGATATTATATCTCCGAGTTTAGTTTTTCTTTCAAAAACAATCAAAGCTCCTGTCCTGGAAACTTGAAAAGAGCTAAATACCTGGCAAACTATATCTACTACCTTTATAACTTTTTTATCATACTCATCGCTCTCTCCCAAAATATTTCCAAAATTCCAATAATTCCCTATTCTGCTTCTTCCTATATGTTCAAGAGCCCTCCTAAGTTCCGGCTGGAAAACTATCAGTAAAGCCATAACTCCGAATTGGAAAAAATTACTAAGTATAGTGCTAAGCATCTTAAAATGAAGCTGATACGACAAAACATAAGCTAAACTAAATATAAGTATACCCTTTACCAGCTGTTCAGCTCTAGTCTCCCTTATTAATTTTATAAATTCATATATCAGAAAAGAAACTATAATTACGTCAAAAAGGTCTGCAATAGTAAACGTCCTGACAAGGCTTACCATTGAATTCCATATATAATAAATATATTCCATAAAATACTTCCTTTAAAATTAAGGTAATGAAATACTCTAAATACTAAAATCTAAATACAAACATTAAGTTTAACATACTTTGTTATATATTCAAAGTCTAAAAGTTAAAATATTTTCTTGCAGCACATTCATAATTTGCTATAATAAATACTGTAAAAGGAGAGGGATTTATGGACAAACTAAGCGAAAAAAATTTTTTCACTAAAAAAATAAACGTAACTCTCATAGCGCTGTTTTGTATGATACTCTGGGGAACTGCCGCACCGGTAATAAAAGTAGGATTTGACCTATTTAAAATAGAGCAACTGGAAATATACTCAAAAATACTTTTTGCAGGTCTAAGATTTGTAATCGGAGGAATAATAGTAATACTAATTTTTAGTTTAAGAGAAAAACGTCTACTTATACCAAACAAAAAAAGTATACCGGACGTAATAGCAATAGGTCTGGTACAAACCACACTCCAATTCGCATTATTTTACATAGGCCTTGCATACACAACAGGACTGAAAGCATCTATTTTTTCGGCTCTGACAACATTTTTTGCTGTGGGAATAGCTCATTTTTTCTATAAAGATGACCGTCTTAATTTTAAAAAATCTTTCGGATGTATAATAGGATTTTCCGGGATACTTATTTTAAGTCTAGGTGGAAATCAGAATGATTCTAAAGGATTTTCATTAATTGGCGATGGACTTGTAATTTTATCCATGATTGCCTATGCAGTAGCTACAGTTATGTGTAAGGAAGCCTCCAAAAGAGGAAATATTACGGCTGTAACAGGATACAGTCTGCTATTTGGCGGACTCATTTTAGTAATAATAGGGATAATCGGCGGAGGGATACTGGAAAACATCTCAATAATAGGAGCTTTTACAGTATTTTATTTAGGATTTCTTACAGCTATAGCTCTTACCTTATATAATTTTTTGCTTAAATATAATAATGTTTCCTTAATAAACATGTACAATTTTTTAGTACCCATATTCGGTACAATATTCTCCGCAATACTTTTAAATGAAAATGTCTTTACTTTAAAAAATATAGTATCTTTGATCCTCGCATGCGTAGGAATACTAGTAGTAAATTTACCAGATAAGGTTAAAAGTTCAAATGATAACACTTAAAAAATATATTTTTACTAACAATATAATAAATAAAATCATGGCTATATTCTGTACTCTTTTATGGGGGACAACTGCTCCTGCTGTAAAATTAATGTTCGATAGCCTTAAAATACAAAATAATGACATTCCAAAACAAATATATTTTGCAGGGATTTGCTTTACGCTGTCAGGAATTTTTACCTTAATAGTTCCTTGCATAAAAAGAAAAAAATTATTACTAATTAATCGGTCTACAATCACAGACACATTCCTAATAGCAATCATGCAAACTACTCTTCAATACATATTTTTTTATATAGGTCTTGCAAATACATCTGCATCCAAAGCTTCTATAATATCTTCTTTCTGCACTTTTTTTATAATAATACTCTCACATTTCATATATAAAGATGAAAAACTGACCTTACAAAAAACAATAGGGTGTATGCTTGGAATTACAAGTATGGTTATTTTAAATTTGGAGTACAGTCAAAATATATCTTTAGACTTTAAATTATTGGGAGAAGGTTTTATGCTTTTTTCTGCAATAGCAATCGCCGTACCTACTCCTATATGTAAAAGATTATCTTTTAAGGAAGACGTAACGATCTTTACCGGAAACAGTTTTTTGATAGGAGGAGTATTTTTAATACTGATAGGCTTATTATACGGGGGGAATATAAATTTATTTTCTACATATAATTTTTGTCTGTTACTTTACCTGTCGGTATCATCTTCAATAGCGGGTGTACTTTGGAACTATTTATTAAAGTACAACGAAGTTTCAAAAATTAGTATATACAATTTATTAGTTCCTATATTCGGAACTTTGTTTTCATATATCATACTTAAAGAAAACATCTATGAAATTAAAACCATTATCTCTTTAATATTGGCGTCTTCAGGAATATACATGGTAGAAAAAGTATCTAAAACTAATAAAGTAAACTTAAAAGAAATTCTTAATAAGTGTGCTATAAAGAGCAATAAAAATTTATAATTCAAATTGAAAAACCATATTTAAAGCAGGAAGGATATAACTTATCTTGAAAATATATGAAATAAACAAAGACAAAAAACAATATATGCCTTTGCTCATACTCGCTGACGAACAAGAAAACATGATAAATAAATATTTAAATCGTGGAGTTATGTATATTTTGGATGATAACGGAGTAAAAGGCGTTTGTATTGTAACAAAAGAATCTGATGAAATAATAGAAATCAAAAATATTGCCGTCGATCCAAAATATCAAAAAAGGGGTTACGGTAGATCTCTTATCAATTTTTTAATAATAAAATATAAAAATAATTTTGATATTTTACAGGTTGGAACAGGAAATGTTCCTTCAACAATTACTTTTTATAAGAAATGTGGCTTTTCTCATTCACATATAATAAAGAATTTTTTTATTGAAAATTATGATCATCCTATTTATGAAAACGGTATCCAACTTATTGACATGGTGTATTTACAGATAAATTTAAAAACTTAACTGTTAAAATTTTTAAAAAGGAAGAAAAAACACATGCAATACTTAAAAATTTCAAATGGAGTAATAATAAAAAACATTGATTCAGATATAAACTTCGAAAATACACTCGAATGCGGACAATGTTTTAGGTGGGAGAAAAAAGAAAACAAATACTATGGAGTGGTAAAAAACGAACAAATAGCAGTATATAAAAACGGATCAGATATAATACTGGAAAACACTACGATTGAAAATGCTGAAAATTTTTGGTCAAATTATTTTGATCTGAACTTTGACTATAAAAAAGTAAGACAAGATCTTGAAAACGTTCATCCCATATTTAAAAAAGCATACAAAAATTATTTGGGAATACATATTCTAAATCAAGAACCATGGGAAACCATTTGTTCGTTTATAATATCTCAAAACAACAATATTCCAAGGATTAAAAAAATCATTAATTCCTTGTGTACTATTTTCGGAGAAAAAATAGAAAATACAAATTTCTATGCATTCCCAGGCCATAAAACAATAAGCAAATTAACTCTTGAAGACCTTAGTCCGATAAAATGCGGATTTAGAGCAAAATATATCTTAGATGCCGCTAAAAAAATTAGTTCGGGGGAAATCGATTTAGAAAATATAAAAAATAAAAATATAGAGGAATCACGGGAAATGCTAATGAAAATAAAAGGAGTAGGGCCAAAAATTGCAGAATGCATACTTCTTTATTCATATCATAAACTGGAATGCTTCCCTATGGACGTTTGGATGAAAAAAATTATGAGTAAAATATTTAAAAATCAGAACATAGATATATTTGGTAAGTATCCAGGTATAGCTCAGCAGTATTTATATCATTACGTCAGAAACAATCCTAGCTCTCTAAATATTTGAGCTTATAGCTGGAATTAAGATTTATTATGTCATTATTATGAGTCATGATCATTAACTCGCCCGTATTAGATATATCTATAATTTTTCCATATTTAGGCACCTCCCCTTCATCATAAAAAATTACTTTCCTATTAATACTAATACAGCTACTTTTATATTTTTTTATAAGATCCTCTATACCAGGTCCGTTTTCACAAAGATAAAGTTCCAATTTATTTAAAATTTCACTAATAATTTTTTCCCTGCTAAAATACCTCCCTTTTTCTAAATAAAGAGAAGTTGCACTATTTTTTAATCTATCTGAAAAATTATAAGAATTAATGTTGATACCAATTCCTATTATTAAATTATCGTAATTTCCAAAACTTAAATTTTCACAAAGTATACCAGATATTTTTTTATCATTTATATAAATATCGTTAGGCCACTTCATTTTAACGTCCAAACACGTAACCTTTCTCAAAACATTCATAACAACAACACCAACTATCAAAGTAAGAATCGGTGAGCAAAAAGAAGAATTAGAAATCAATAATGACAGGCAAATGTTTTCCATTTCTCCTGACTCCCATACTCTCGATTTCATTCTTCCCCTTCCACTAGTTTGCTTGTCCGATAAAAATACGTCTCCATTTTTTGCTAAACCATCATTTAAGTATCTTTTAGCAACGTCATTTGTAGAATCAATACAAAATTTATATATTAGTCTACTGCCTATAAAATTTGTAATTAAACTAGAAGATATATCTTCTAAACACAATCTTTTTTTAAAATAATCAGGCTTAAAAAATATTTCCATCATAACACCCTTGAAATTTATAAAAATATTTGGTAAGATATAGTATACGTAATATATTTATAATAATACAAGTTAAGGGGAAAATTTAAATGGCTAAATGTGAAATATGTAATAAAAGTGTGTCTTTTGGAATAAAAGTATCTCATTCACATAGAAGATCAAATCGCATGTGGAAGCCTAATATAAAACGTATTAGAACTACTGTAAACGGAGTTAGAAAAAGAATGCATATATGTACAAGGTGTTTACGTTCAGGTACAAAAAGTGCTTAATAAAATGTTCCGGTTTTTAGCCGGAGCATTTTTTCATTATATTTACCTATTAATCAATCTATGAGCAATAAAATTTAATAAATTAAAAAAATTTAAACCTATTTAAAATAATTAAATATTAGAATAATACTATTAACATCTAGCATATAAATACCCTAGATATATTTCTGAAATATAAATGGAGGGTACAAAAATGATAGATTTTCATCCTGAAGGACAGTTAATTTTAAAACAAGAAAATAAAACTTTTTTATCAAGTCCTTCAAATCTCGCAGACGCATATAAAAACAACAAAATATTAGAGGCTAAAGCAATAATGTGTGATAGTAATCACAATTTAATTATAGATCTAAACTGTATGAAAGGAATAATACCAAGGGATGAAGGAGCTATAGGAATAAAAGAAGGATCTGTAAGGGATATAGCTGTAATATCCAAAGTCAACCGTCCTGTTTGCTTCACAATTACAAAATTTGAAAAAGATCCGTCAGGAAAAGACGTCGCTATACTATCAAGAAGAGAAGCACAGGAAATATGTAATGAAAAATACATATCAAAACTAGTCCCCGGCGACATAATATCAGCCAAAATAACACATATAGAAGCATTTGGAGTGTTTGTAGATATAGGATGCGGAATAATATCCTTTTTACCTATAGATTCTATATCCGTCTCAAGGATTTCTCATCCAAATGAAAGATTTGTGGTAGGAATGGACATAAAAGTAATCGTCAAGTCTTTAGAAAATAATAGAATCAACCTTACTCATAAAGAATTACTTGGTACTTGGGAAGAAAATGCATCATTATTTTCAATAGGAGAAACAGTATCAGGAACCATAAGATCAGTGGAAGATTACGGAGCTTTTATAGAGCTAACGCCTAATTTAGCAGGTCTTTCCGAAATAAAAAGAGGAATACAAACAGGTCAACAAGCCAGCGTATATATTAAAAATATAATCCCTGAAAAAATGAAAATCAAATTAGTAATAATTGATACTTTTGACTTTCATAATGTCCCCTCTTCTCCAAAATATTTCTATACACAAAATCATATTGATAAATTTACATACTCCCCTGAAAGCAGTAGCAAAACTATACAAACTATATTTTCAGATTTAGTCACAGCAAACTCTCATTAATTTATAAGAAACATTATTAAGTTAAGTTATTGTTAAATGAATTTACATTTATTTATTATTATTTACAACCTTTCCATCACATATAATAATTTTAGGACTATTCCCAATTATAAACGGATCATTTTCAAAAACTAAAATATCCGCGTCTTTTCCTACATCCAAAGAACCAACATATTTATCTATACCGCAAATTTCAGCTGGATTAATAGTTATAGACCTTATAGCTTGCATTCGGTCCATACCGTTAGCTATTGCGAGGGCGGTATAGATATTAAGATATTGTATCGGGGTTTCTGGATGATCAGTTGTAATAGAGGTTTTAAGTCCAGACTTTGAAATTTTAGATATAGATTTAATATTTGCATTTATTAATTCAGGTTTTGACCTATCACAAATCAAGGGTCCAAGCAATATATCAACTTTTTCTTTTAAAAGATCATCTGTTATTTTATAAGCCTCTGTACCATGAACAATTACGCACTTAATACCAAATTCCTTACAAATTCTTAGTGCAGTAAAAATGTCATCAGCCCTATGGGCATGAAAATGAGCAGATATTTCTCCTTTTAAAAGAGGAATTAAAGCTTCATACTTATCTTCATAGTCATTATAATCAAAACTCTTTTTACTTCTATTTTTAAGATATATTTTAGATTTAAAAAGCATTTCTCTTATAGCACAAGCTACTCCCATACG
>CAQBRY010000061.1 GCA_948762645.1 uncultured Eubacteriales bacterium
AGAATAGGTAGGCCTTGTCATTATTGTACCTATTAATATCTCAAATCTTACTAAATACCGTAATAATATTTCAAAAGGATATAAAATATATAAATGAACAACAATAATTTTAAAATAAATTTTAATAATGTAAAATTAGAAACTTCAGCAGGTAATATATCAGGATTACCTGCTGATAATTTACCTGAAATCGTTTTTTCAGGAAAGTCTAATGTGGGTAAATCATCAACAATAAATAAAATTATAAATAGGAAGTCTCTTGCCAGAACAAGTAATACTCCGGGAAAAACCTCAACTATTAATTTCTATAGTGCCGGTAATACTAGATTAGTAGATCTGCCCGGATATGGTTATGCTAAAAGATCATTTTCGGAAAAAAGAAGATGGTCTGAATTAGTTCAAAACTACTTCTCAAATAGAAAAAATATAGCATTGGTCGTACAAATTATTGATATTAGACATCATCCATCGTATGAAGATTCACAAATGATAGAGTATCTTGTTAGCTCAGGTCTACCATTTATCGTATTATTAAACAAAGTAGATAAACTTAATAAAACTCAGAGACAAGACAGATTATCTAAAATAAATATTGAATTAAAACATAAAAATATTAATACTTTAGTTATATCATCTGAAACCGGAGAAAATATTAATATACTGCGTCAAATAATATTCGATAGAATACCTAACTAAATAATTATATTTTTAATGTATATATATATACTCCTTATGGAATAATATTCATAAGGAGTGATATTATGAAAATAACACCTAATCAGTATAGTACTATGGCTAGTCAAGCATCACCAAGCAGTAAAACATTTAAAAATATAAGTTTAGCTTTTCTATCTGGAGGTATAATATGCACTATAGGGCAAATACTTCAAAATGTATATATGAACGTGGGAATGGAAAAAAAAGATGCTAGTACTTTAGTATCAGTAACATTAATAGCAATAGGAGCCTTTTTGACTGCTATAAAAGTTTACGACAACATAGCTAAACACGCTGGTGCAGGTACAATATTGCCTATTACAGGATTTGCTAATGCGATGGTCTCACCTGCTATGGAGTTTAAAACAGAAGGTCATATTTTAGGTCTTGGTGCAAAAATGTTTTTAATTTCAGGTCCAGTAATTGTTTTTGGAATAATAGCTTCAATAGTATATGGAATTATAGTTTATATGTTTAATCTATATTAAAAAATTTCCCGATTAATACGGGAAATTTTAATTTTTATTCTTTATAAATCTTTAACAATACCAATCGCAGCACCAAGTATAGTGCCACATATAGCATAACGCCCGACTATTTTTCCCTCCATCATCCAATAATCTTTATTTACATTTTTATTAAATTTTTCTTCGTTATTAATATCGAATATATTAACCAAACCAGCAGCTATAGAAACCTCAGGTGACTTTACAACACCAACTCCAACTCCAGCTGCAGTTCCCACTACAGCTCCCGCTGCAGCTCCTTTAGCACCTTTCTTAATAAGATCGTTAAAGCTGGTACCGCCAACAATGCTATCTAGTCCTTCATCATCTATTTTACTACATGTATTAACAAACTTACTAAGGATCATTTTTAAACTTTTAAATTGCTCATTCGTTAAGTTTATCCCATTTTCTTGAAAAAATTTCTTAACTTCCCCATCTTCTTTTAAACTCAAAAATAATCGTAAGTTTTCTTTATCCTCAAAAATTGTTGTTAATTTTTCGCTATAATTATCTGCTAAGCTTATTCCCTTATCTTCAAAAAATTTTTTACTTTCTCCTTTTGTTTTCAGACTTAATAGTCTTTTCACCTCCTCTTCACTACTAAAAGCTTCTTCTAAAATTTTTACTTGATTATTATTATCCACAATATTTCACTCCTTTCATATTAATAATAACATAAATTTATAAAATATCAACAAAAATCTCTCTGATTATAAAATATTTTTCACAGAAAGACTTATCCTTCCTTTACTATCAATCTCAACAACTTTTACTAAAACTTCATCACCTAAATTTAGTACATCAGTTACTTTTTCAACTCTCTTATTATCAAAATGTTTTTAATTTCAGGCCCAGTAATTGTTTTTGGAATAATAGCTTCAATAATATGGAATTATAGTTTATATGTTTAATCTATATTAAAAAATTTCCCGATTAATACAGGAAATTTTTTATTAATTTATATTTACTAAACATACCAAAAGCTTTTAAGTTTAGGAAATGCCCAATAGAAAAAAATTAGCTATAGTATTAAATTATGTACGGTGACTTAACGTTAAAAAATTCAATACTCTTATAAAATATATTGATTCAAACTTTTATTTCTCTTCTTTTAGTATACTCTCCAAGTTTAACTTTTTTACAGCACATAAAATATAAATAATTAAATATCGCCAAGAATAGACCTAGTGCTAACTGATTGCTTCAGAACAGCACTCCAAAAGACTGCCGATAGCTGCCCCACACAAAGCACCGAGTGCCACACCACCGCCACTAATGCCCAACGTCGCAGCATTTACTGTTAAATTTTTATATCCACAATTTACTAAAGTTGCACCAGCAAATCCACCGACCAAAAGTGCAAATGGAGAAGCCAAAGTCCCACCCAGAACCGCACCACCAGCTGCACCTTCACTAATTCCACCAACTACATTATCTAAATCATCTTCTCCCATTTCTTTACACTTACAAATAATTTTATTTAAGTCCGCTTTGCTTATTTTTTTACATTCCTCCATCAATTTATCAAAAAATTTTTTTATATTATTAAACAAATCGTCCGTTAACTCTATTTCCCTTCCTACAAAAATATCTTCTATTTCCTCTTTTCTTTTACACTTTATTACCTTTCTAATATTATCTTTATTAGAAAAAATTTCTTCAATAATTTTCACTCACTTTATTATATTTATACAATATACTATAAAGTAAAATAATATTAATGTCAAATATTTATAAAATATTCTTCATAGAAAGATTTATTCTTCCTTTGCTGTCAATCTCAACAACTTTTACTAAAACTTCATCACCTAAATTGAGTATATCAGTTACTTTTTCAACTCTCTTATTATCAAGTTGAGAAATATGGCAAAGTCCCTCTTTCCCGGGTACTATTTCTACAAATGCACCAAAATTCATAATTCGTGTGACTTTACCTTTATATATAGTACCTACCTCTAAATCTTTATCAATATTATTAATTATGTCTATTACCTTTTTACATTTTGCAGTATCTACGCCCATAACAAAAATTTTTCCATCATCATGTATGTCTATTTTAACGTCATAATCAAGGCTCAACTTTTGAACTACTTTCCCTCCGGACCCTATTACTTCCCTTATCTTATCTAAAGAAATTTTAGTACTTAACACCTTCGGGGCGTATCTGGACAATTCACTTCTAGGGCTTACTATACACTTCGACATAACTTCATTTATTATATAATTTCTTGCAATATGCGTCTTCTCCAGAGCTTCTTTTATCATCTCTGATGTTAAACCACTTATCTTTAAATCCATTTGTATAGCTGTTATTCCGTCGAGTGTCCCTGCTACTTTAAAGTCCATATCTCCAAAAAAATCTTCTAAACCTTGAATATCTATCATCGTCATCCACTTATCGCCCTCGGTAATAAGACCGCACGATATTCCCGCTACAGGCTCCTTTATAGGCACTCCGGCATCCATAAGAGCTAAAGTGGACCCGCACACTGAAGCTTGAGAAGTTGAACCATTTGATGACAATACCTCAGAAACTAATCTTATTGCATACGGAAATTCATCTTCAGAGGGCAAAACCGGAACTAACGCTTTTTCAGCAAGTGCACCATGTCCTATTTCTCTTCTTCCGGGTCCTCTGCTTGGTTTAGTCTCACCGACGGAATAAGATGGGAAATTATAATGATGCATATATCTTTTAGATATGTCTGAATCTATGCCGTCTAAAGTTTGCTGATCACTTATAGGCCCGAGAGTCGCTACTGTAAGTACTTGGGTTTGTCCACGAGTAAACATACCGCTTCCGTGTACTCGAGGAAGTATTCCTACTTCTGCATGTAACTGTCTCATCTGATCCATTTTTCTTCCGTCTACACGTTTTTGATCTTCAAGAAGCCATTTTCTTACAACTTTTTTTTGTAATTTATATATACACTCATCTATTTGTGAAATACTGTCAGGATAAATAGTGTCCAGCATTTGATGAGCTCTTTCATACAGAGGCTTTAGTCTTCTTTCTCTTTCTGACTTATCATTTGTATAAAGAGCTAGTTTTATGTCGTCAATTAGCATTTCCTCTATTTTATTATACACCTCTTCATCAAAAGACTCAGATTTAAATTCAAATTTTTCTTTTCCTACCTCTTTAGTTATGAGATTTATAAAGTCTATTATTTCTTGATTAAATTTATGACCACATATAATAGCTTCATACATAATATCGTCACTTATCCTATCAGCAGCGGCTTCTATCATTACAACTCTTTCTTTACTTGATGCTACCGTTAAAGACAGCTTCGACTCTTTACTCTGACTATCTGTAGGATTTATAACTACTTTTCCATCAACATATCCAACACTTACCCCTGAAATAGGTCCGTTCCAGGGAATGTCAGATATACTAAGTGCAATAGACGTACCTATCATAGCTGTGATCTCAGGTGAACAGTCTTCATCTACAGAAAGCACCGTACATACTACTGATACATCATTTCTCATTTCTTTCGGGAAAAGTGGTCTTATTGGCCTATCAATTACTCTTGAAGAAAGCACTGCTTTCTCAGACGGTTTACCTTCTCTTTTCGAAAATGATCCCGGTATCTTTCCAACAGAATATAATCTCTCTTCAAAATCAACCGATAACGGGAAAAAATCTATGCCTTCCCTTGGCTTACTTGAAGCAGTTACCGCTACATTTAAAACCGTATCCCCATACCTTATTAAACATGACCCATTAGCCAACTGAGCATATTTACCCGTTTCAACTTTGAGATTCCTTCCGGCAACCTTAGTTTCAAATACTTTATAATTTTCAAACATTTCCTTACCTCCATAAATTCATAGACGTGAATTATAAAGTTTAGAAGCAAAATCAATCTTTACATACCTTAAATAAAGACTCATCTTACTGCTAAAATCTTTAAAATTCACTTCTTTTTTAACATTAAATGAAACAGACAACTATTTTACAGTTGCCTGTTTCCTAAATAACTAAAATTACTTACGTATACCAAGCTTTGAAATTATTGTTCTATATCTTTCTATATCTTTTTTAGTTAAGTAGTTAAGTAGACTTCTTCTTTGACCTACCATTATTAAAAGTCCTCTTCTGGAATGGTGATCTTTTTTATGTGTTTTTAAATGCTCAGTTAAATCATTGATTCTTTTTGTCAAAAGAGCTATTTGTACCTCGGGAGAACCCGTATCTCCTTCATGCCTTGCATGTTCGCCAATGAGTTGTTTTTTTTCTTCTGCTAACATTTTTACACCTCTTAATTAATTTACCCTATTTATAGATTTTTTATCCATAAACAATCCCAGAAAATTTTTTTAATCCGAGAAAGGGGGTATACCATTTATAAATTATACCACTTTATAAAAGATTTGTAAAGATTAGAAGTATTTACATCAAGTGCATAGCTATAGTAACTCCGGCAAAAACTATCGATACTATAGAAGTAAGCTTTATAAGTATGTTAATTGAAGGTCCTGACGTATCTTTAAAAGGATCTCCTACCGTATCCCCAACTACTGCAGCTTTATGGCATTCTGATCCCTTACCTCCTAAATTACCGGCTTCTATATGCTTTTTAGCATTGTCCCATGCTCCACCTGCATTTGACATCATTATTGCCAAAACAAATCCTGATATAGTAGTTCCGGCCAAAAGTCCGGCTACACCGTTTACTCCCAAAATTATTCCTACTACTATCGGTACTACTACTGCTAGTATCGCAGGGGGCACCATTAGTTTTTGAGAAGATTTCGTACATAAGTCAATACATGCTTCATAATCCGGTTCTTCTTCGCCGGTTAAAAGACCTTTTATATTTTTAAACTGCCTTCTAACTTCAAGAACTATACTTTGTGCTGCTTTTCCTACTGCTGACATCGTCATTGAAGCAAATAAGAACGGAAGCATTGCTCCTATAAAAAGTCCTACAAGAACAGTCGGATTATTAACGCTTAAATTAAATCTCATATTTGGTGCTAATCTTCCGATCTCAGATATATAAGAAGCAATCAATGCAAGGGCTGTAAGCGCCGCAGATCCTATTGCAAAACCTTTTCCTGTTGCTGCTGTTGTATTTCCGAGGGAATCGAGTGCGTCTGTTCTGTTTCTTACGTCGTCTCCCATACCTGTCATCTCTGCTATTCCACCTGCATTATCTGCTATTGGTCCGTAAGCGTCTGTTGCTAAAGTTATACCAAGTGTGGATAGCATTCCCACTGCAGCTACTCCTACTCCATAAAGACCTTTACTAAAGCTCGTAGGATCAAGTATGTTTCCCCCGCATGAAAAGAAACTTATTATTACTGCTGCACCTATAATTACAACTGGAAGTACGGTAGACATCATACCTAAGGAAAGTCCACTGATTATTACCGTTGCTGGGCCCGTCTGAGCTGATTTTGCAAGTTCTTTAGTTGGCTTATAAGTATCTGAAGTAAAATACTCTGTTGTAAAACCTACTAGCACACCTGATAAAAGTCCTGACATTATTGCTAAAAATATTCCTAATTCATTTGGTAAAAATGACTTGACTATAAAAAATGAAATTACTGCTATTAATATTGCACTAATATATGTACCTATGCGAAGTGATTTTAGAAGTGATTTCTGATTTGCATTTTCCTTTGTCCTTACAAAAAATGAGCCTATAATTGAAGCAATTATACCAAAAGCAGCTAAGCAAAGAGGTACGCTTACTCCTTTCATTCCAAACCCTGCTGATACTGCTAATGCTGAAGATGAAAGCAGTGCGCTAACATAAGATTCATATAAATCGGCACCCATTCCTGCAACGTCACCTACGTTATCGCCTACGTTATCTGCTATAACTGCCGGATTCCTTGGATCGTCCTCCGGTATGCCTACCTCTACTTTACCAACTAAATCTGCACCTACATCAGCAGCTTTTGTAAATATTCCTCCGCCAACTCTGGCGAAAAGTGCCATACAGGATACTCCGATTCCAAATGTTAGCATATTTGACGTAATTTGCTGGGTTATAAATGTTTCATTTACCATAGGCTCTACGGTTGTATACCAAAATCTTAAAAATAAAAACCATATCGACATATCTAAAAGTCCTAATCCCACAACAGCAAATCCCATGACTGACCCCGAAGAAAAAGCTACTTTCAAACCTTTATTCAAACTGCTTTTAGCCGCATATGCCGTACGAGCATTTGCCATAGTAGCTGTTTTCATACCAATATATCCTGAAAGGGCTGAAAAAAATCCTCCGGTTATAAATGCAAACGGTACAAATTTATTTACATACCCACACAAAGACATTATTAAAAGTACTACAAACATTACTCCAAAAAATATAGATACACCTTTATACTGTCTTTTAAGATACGCACTTGCACCCCTTCCAATAGCTTCTGAAATTTTTTTCATCTGCTCATTACCCTCAGGCTGAATTTTAACTCTATAAAACATCAGTCCTGAAAAACATATAGACATCAACGCACATACCGTCACGAACCATATTATATTCATTCTCTTAAACTCACTCCTATTTTTAGTAAATTAAATATGTAATATACTATTTACTTTATTATTCTCCTCTGCCCTCATTTTCTCTATTTCATTTGTAATATCTTCCATTTTGTACAGTAATTCTATCCACTTATCAGAAAGTTTCTCTATAGTTTTAAACAGATTATTATATTCTAGTTCTAGCTCTACTATTTGCTGATCAGTCAGAGTTTTAGATACTCGTTGAGCATTTATAGTACTTGCAATTTCGTTTATTCTATTTGCAATCCACCTTTTATCATTTTCTATATTATTTATTTCAACAGTTAAATCTGATTTTTGATCCAAAAGCTCCTGCAAAGTAACTGCTGATAAATTATTTAAAGCAGGAAACACAGTAAATGCTGATACTATCAAAAATAATGCACAAATTTTTCTCAATTTCATAAATTCATAATTCCTTCAATAACATAAAATTAAAATATTTGCCACCGATAAAATTTTATATATCGAGTGGCATATTCATTATATTAATTCAATAAGTGCCATTTCAGCGGCATCTCCGCGTCTTGGGCCCAACTTATTTATTCTTGTATATCCACCGTTTCTTTCGGCATACTTTGGTGCTATTTCAGTAAAAAGTTTTTTTACTACGTCCTCTTTCGTTATAAATGAAAGAGCCATACGTTTATGATGTAAATTATTTTGTTTTGCAAGAGTTATCATTTTTTCTGTAAGGGATCTAACCTCTTTTGCTCTTGTTACCGTGGTTTCTATCTTGCCGTTTTCAAGGAAAAACGTTACTAAGGCTCTTAGCATTGCTAATCTATGAGCAGTATTTCTACCTAATTTTCTTTTGCCAGCCACAAATATTTACCTCCTTTTATCTTACATAATTATTATTAATCATCTATTGTAGGGCTAAGGTTAAGTCCCATAGAATGTAATTTTTCGATTACCTCATCAAGTGACTTTCTTCCTAAATTTCTAACTTTCATCATATCGTCTTCTGTTTTACTCGTTAGATCTTCAACAGTATTAATTCCAGCCCTTTTCAAGCAATTATAAGATCTTACAGATAATTCTAAATCATCGATCGTCATATTAAGGTTACTTACAAATACGGGTTCCTGTTTTTCAAACATTATATTAGCCTTTTCAGCCAATTCCGAAAGCCCGACGAATAAATTAAAATGTTCTATAAGTATTTTTGCCGCAAGTGATACTGCTTCTTCTGCCGTTACTACACCTTTAGTCCACACTTCAAGCGATAATTTATCGTAGTCAGTGATTTGTCCTACACGTGTATTTTCAACGGTATAATTTGTTTTTAATACGGGTGTATATATTGAGTCAACGGGAAGAACACCTATTACTTTATTTTGGATGATTTCTCTGTTTCTTTCTGCTGAAACATATCCTCGCCCTCTGTCTAAAGTTATCTCCATTTTAAGCGTTGCTTTATCGTCGAGCGTTGCTATATGAAGATCCGGATTGAGTATTTCTACTTCGCTGTCACATGTTATCATTGAAGCTGTGACCTCGCAACTTCCTGTAGCATCTATATATACGGTTTTTGGTCCATCGCAGTGAAGTTTTGCATTTAAACCTTTTATATTTAATACTATTTCTGTAACATCTTCTTTGACGCCCGGTATAGTTGAAAATTCATGCATAACTCCGTCAATTTTTATCGATGTTGCCGCTACTCCCGGAAGGGAAGAAAGAAGTATCCTTCTTAAACTGTTTCCAAGTGTATTACCAAAGCCTCTTTCAAGTGGTTCTACGACAAATCTTCCATAGTTATTGTCCTGTGAAATTTCCTCTATACTTATACGTGGTTTCTCTATTTCTATCATCAAATCCTCCTCAATACTTTAAAAGGAATAAAAACTTCCAAATAACATTTCTTAACGTCAATATAAATCCATTACTTGGAGTAAAGCTCGATGATAAGAGTTTCTTCGACTTCCAAATCTATGTCTTCTCTTGAAGCTTTGGAAATAACCTTTGATTCAATGGTATTATTATTGCATTCCAACCATTTCGGTACAGGCCTTGAAGCGTTCTTTTCTAAAATAGCTTTGATCTTCTCGCTACTTCTACTTTTCTCACAAATAGAAATTACATCTCCTGGTTTAAGTAAATAAGATGGTATATCTACCCTTTTGCCATTTACTGTAAAATGTCCGTGGCGTACCAATTGCCTTGCTTCTGCCCTGGATCCTGACCAACCTAAACGATATACTACGTTATCAAGTCTTGACTCTAAGATAGCAAGTAAGTTTTCACCGGCTTTACCTTCTTTTACTCCTTCTGCTAATTCATAGTAATGTCTAAACTGTCTTTCAAGAATACCATAGTAACGTTTTGTTTTTTGTTTTGCACGAAGCTGGAGTCCATATTCTGATATTTTTTTACGTCCTTGACCGTGTTGTCCGGGGGCGTAGGATCTCCTTGCTACTGCGCATTTTGACGTATAACATCTTTCGCCTTTTAAAAATAATTTTTGTCCTTCTCTGCGGCATAGTCTGCACACAGCTCCTGTATATCTTGCCATACTAAATTAACACACCTCCTAAATATTATTTATTATTAAACGCGTCTTCTTTTTGGTGGACGGCATCC
>CAQBRY010000062.1 GCA_948762645.1 uncultured Eubacteriales bacterium
AATAATTCCTGATTTGAATTGACACATAATTTTTTATCTCTCCTTTGATTGTTATTAATAGTTTATGATTTAGTTAAAATTTAGATTTTTGTTGTATTTTTTATAATCATATATACATACTAGGTTTATATGTTATTTTTGTTTTTTATATATTACTCTCATCTTACATCTTTCGTATAAAATAAAAATTTTTAATTTTTAATATTTTCTAAAGCCATAGGATGATTTTTAGATCCAAGTGTTCTTAACTCTACACTTACGCCTTTCATATTAGCAGCTAATGTAATTGCTCTATCATGTACTCTTCTATATGTATTTCTTCCTTCCTGCGTCATATCTTTAATTGGTGCATGTTCCAGGGTATCAAATCCTTTTTTCATTTCATTAAAACCACGCTTATAATGTTTTAATGATTGATTTACAAAATTATCCGGCTCTACTACTCTATATCCTTCTTTTTGTATGTTTTCGATAGTTTTATTATAATTATTTAATAAAATTTTCTTTGCACCAGTGATTGTAAAATTATATTTTCCAGATGGATAAGGTTCATCAATTAACACAGAAATTTGTGCATGTGTCATCATTTCTCCATATTTTAATTCATTCATTTTCTCTGCTAAAATTTCCGATTTTTTCTTATTATTAATAGTGATATTACTCATTTTTTTAAATCCTTTCTTTTACTTTTTTTGTTATTTTAAATATCTTTTGTTTTTAATTTATTTTTTGATTTTTTTCTTTGTCTACCAAACTCATAATACTTAACTTATCCCAGCTAAACTCAACTTAACGCAACTAAACATATCCTATAATACATAATTTAACTTAGCTTAATTCAACTTGACCTAACACAACCCAACTCAACATGGCTTGACATAAAACGCCTAACTCAACGCAACTAAACATAACTGAACTTAACGCAACTAAATTAAACTCAACCCAACATAAAATGCCTAACATAACCTAACGTAACAGACCGCAACGTAACATAACTAAACCCAACTCAACAAAACCCAACTTAACAAAACTTAACGCAACTTAACTGAACTCAAAATGCTTAACCTACTTCTTCAATAATTGATACAAATTTTCCATACTTAGGTCTTGAATCACACAATCCAACATATTGACCAGCATATTCCATAGCATTTACAATTGTTTCAATATCAATTTTAGATTCATCATATGTCAAATCGAAAATTATTTGCCATTGATCAAATCTAGGTCTTGTCCTAAATACTTTTGCTCGTTGCACAGTCATTACTCTTGTATCTCTATATTCGTAATTCTTAATAAGTTCTTCCTTAGTAAGCTCTTCTCCGTAATAAAATTTAATATATGGATCAACCACCATCACATACTTCTCAATATCTTTACCCTTTTTATTTACTTTTCCACCATTACGAAGTGTCGCTTCTACATTTTCTCCTGGAATATAAAGTCCCATACCATCTTTCCAATATGCACCACTTTCCCATTCAAGATCTGAAATTTTTTCTAAATCTTCATCTGTTTTGTTTCGTTTACTGGTATACTTTTTCAATTCTTTTGCAATCGGATGAAGCGGATTGACACACTGACAAGAGTGCATAATTAATGGTGATATTCCTTTCCAAGTCACTTTTAAAGTTTTCATAATAATTTCTCCTTTTAGTTAATTTTATTTTGAATTTTACATTAATTCCACTGATACGGTTCGGATTCCCATTCTGCTCCACATGTATAACAACGATAACAATCTATCCGTGTTGGTTTTATAGAAAAGAATCCTTTATAAAATTCTTTATACAATCCATTACTTATTCCAAACATTTTACCGTATTCACTAATAGTAAAGGTTCTTGACTCTCCACATACTGGACATTTATCACATCCAACATTTGCTTTAATTTTATTTCGTTCAAACACAGATAATTTATTTGGATTTTTTGTAATTTTCATAATTTCTCCTAATTTTAGATTTTTAAACTACAACATATAGCGTATATAATTCAAAATAAACACAAATTTATCGTATAGAATCCAATGAAATGTGTCTTTAAACGCTTTTTTAAAATATCTCCAATTAAAATCC
This sequence comes from uncultured Eubacteriales bacterium, assembly GCA_948762645.1. Taxonomy (GTDB): domain Bacteria; phylum Bacillota; class Clostridia; order Oscillospirales; family Acutalibacteraceae; genus CAQBRY01. Next base: position 2,078 of record CAQBRY010000062.1, read on the forward strand.
TACTAAAAATAATTAGATCTGATAAAAGAATACTTACAAAATAACATGATTTAACAAATAAGACCGATATACATAATAATAAAAAAATAATTTGTTAAGAATCCATAAATTATACCATCGTTCATAATTTATTATTCCTTCTTAATTTTATAAAAGATATGGTAAAGCTTCTAAATATTTATTTTTTAGTTCTTCAGTTAATGTTTTTGTTTGTTCTAAATGATCTTTAATATCTGCTATTTTAACCCAGTAAACTTCAGGATTCTCCTCTTTATAAAATGCAATTTCTTTGATATATTCTTTGTATTTTTCGTTTTTAGTTTTTGTGATTAATTTTAAAGATCGTTCTATTTCACGAGGAATAGTATTATATTCTTCATAACTTGTATCTTCTAATAAATCATGCATAATAGCCAAAGATATACTTAAATCCATTAGCTTATCTGGAATTAAAGGATTATCTGCTACATTAATTGCAACTCTAATAGCATGATCATATGTATCATTATCATAATATTCTTTTGCTTGTCTTAAAGCATATCCTATTAAACTCATTTTTTTCTCCTTTTTATTATAATTCTTTATGTTTTATGTAATTTTCCAAATCATCCTTCATATATAAATAATTATCTTTTTGATTATAAATGTATGTATTTTCTCGTTTAAAGAAATCCACAATCCATTTATCCAAATCAATATCATTCAAAAAAGAATATGCTACTAAGGCAATTAGTGAAGGATAATTATTTTCTTTTAACAAATTTGAAGTATTATCTACATTCAAAGTTAAAGTTTCTAAAACTTCTTCATATTGCTCAATATCTTCTATAATTATCTCTTGATTTACATTTTCTTTTAAAAATTCAAAAATATTAATATCCTCTAAATCCTTCTTATCAATATGAAAATATTCCAACATCAAACTTTCTATTTTATTCAATTTCTTTAAAATAATATTTTTATCTTTGCTGGAACTTTTTGTGTCAATTTCATAAAACTCATTAAGATTTTTATTTTCAATAAATTTTATAAAATAATTTAAAAAATCTGCAAATTTATCATCCTTTAAATTGAGAAAAGAAAATTTATCAAAAATAGTAAACCAAATAAATGAATCTTTTACAGTAAAAATTTGTTTAAAGTTATCAGTATAAATATTGTTAAGACGGTATAAGTTTTCATTTAATTTATTAAATTCTTCAGAGTTTAAATTATTATTCAAATAAGTTCCAATATTTTTACCTTTTTTCCAATTATCTAAATGATACATACACATAATCGATTCCATTACAATTCTTTCAATAGAACCATTATTTCTATCCTTTTCTTGAAATGCATCATTTTTAAAAAAAGGATTTTTTAATGAAATTTTTTTTACGTCTTTTGCAGCATTATCCATATATGTAACTGCACTTTGACTAGGATTCATGGATTTTTGTTTATTATAACGTCTAATATGATAACCAATTTCTTCATCTGTACAATCAAGATGTTTTACAATATCTATTTTGTAATTATTAAAACGTTCTTTTAATTCATCTGGTAAATTATTATAATATCTTCCACGTAAATCATACTCTATAATTTCATATGCATAACTTCCATCATCATTTTTAATGATATTTCCTTTTTCATCTTTTTTTGCTGATTGATAACGGATAATTGGAAATTCAATATATCTACTTAATTTAAAACCACCTTTCATATATTCATTAAGTATCGTAAGACGTTGTACACCATCAATAACCCAATTTACAACTCCACCTGATAATAATTGTTCACATACTTTTATAGAATCTATATCTTCATCTTTAATAACTGTTACTATTAATCCACACTTTTCACTACTTTTCCATTGGTCTGGCTTTCTTTGTAGTGGATGATCTTTTCTCAGTTCCCCTCGATCAAACATATTTTGTACAGTGATATTCATATAACTATCTTTTTTAGTTTTATCTCTAACTATTTCCAATTTTATTTTCCACCTTCCTCAAAGATTAAAATAACAAAGATTTATTTTCATATGAACGAATACCTTTTAATGCATCTAAATATTCTTGCTGTGTAATGTGTAAAATTTTTTGAATCTCATTAGGTTTATAAAGTTCTGCCAATAATTTTAAAACTAATTTTTGACGTTTTGATAATTTTTCAAGATATTTACTTAATTTCACAGATAAATCTTCTTTAAAAATATAAAAATCTAAATCAAAACCATTATCAATAGTTTCCAATAATGAAGTTTTGCTTTCACTTTCATTAATTAGTCTGTCCAAAGAATCATCATGAATATAAATAGTATTTCCTTTATCATCTTTTTTTCGTTTTTTTCGTTTTTGGGCGTTTATATATGAAATATGCATTTTTATTTTTCTATGTAAACAACTAACAAGATAAGATTCAAAAGTTCCTTTTGTTTCATCATATGTTTTTTCACATTTCCATACTTCTACACTGGCAATAGAATAAAAATCATCATAATCTTTTTGGGAAATCCATCCAAAATTTTTAAATAAAATAGAATTTACGATTTTTTTTAATTCTTTATTATAATCATTACAATAGAATTCTAAATATTTTCCATTTTCAAGTTCATTAACCATTTTTTTAATTAATTCTTTATTTTTTTTTTCATCTTGAAAATTGGCATTATATGTATAAATTTTATTATGACATTTTTGACACTCAAAATAGTATTTTGACAAGTTTTTTCCTTTTTTTTGTTCAAAGCTTATACCAGTTCTCATTATTGTATTACAAGTTTTACATAACATAATTTTAAACCTCCATGCCTAATAAATTTAAAGCTTTTTTGTAATATTCTGTTCTACCTTTATATTCTGCATTTTTTACTTTATATAGTTCTATTTTTAATTTTTCTAAAGTATAATTAGATAAAATAGAATTTTCCATAACCTGTATATAACGATAACACTGCTTTATATTTTTATGTTTATCACGAATTTCATCTAAAACGTACCCAATTTTTGCCATTTTATGGGCCTGTGGACACTTTCCATCATTATCTTCTTTATATTTTTGCAATGCATGAAGAATATCACTTTCTGCAGAATCGTACTTAGATAAAGCGTCAGTTAATTCTTCCTTATATTGTTTTAATTGATTAAGATTCCAAGCAGAACTATTCATAAGTAATAAACTTTCATTTAAAACCTTAGAAAGTGTATCATCAATATTTTCAATATCATTTTTTCCCACAAAAATATTCTCATTTCCTCTTTGATATTTTCCTTGTTGATTTACTTCACCATTTTCATCAACCATATAAAAATTTCTAATCCAAGATAATGATTTTTTCTTATTCTGCAATAAATTTTTTGCACGTTTATACACAAATCTTTTTGCTTGACTTGATGATGTTGTTTGCATAAATTCTCCAGGTTTCATTGGATTTTCCATAACATAATTTTTACCATTTGTTAATAGATACACCATAAAAATTATCTCCTCCTATTAAATATAATTTTTAATATTTATTTTTTAACTTATTTAATATACCTATTTATAATTATTTCTAAAAATGAGTATAAAAAATAAGCGTTTATTTAAAAACACTTTTAATGGATTAAGAGGGACTCGAACCCACGACCGACCGGTTATGAGCCGGTTGCTCTAACCAACTGAGCTATTAATCCTTAATATATTTAATTATTTTACATTTTTTTTGGATTTTTTTTGCAGAATCGCCTAATTTTACTTGACTAGAATTAAATAAATATGTAAAATAGTGGTAAGCGGTTCTACCGTTTATATGTAGAAGACCTGTCTATATCAGAGATGTTGGAGCATCGTTTGTATGATAATTACGATAGGTCTTTTTTATTTTCCAAAACTGGGAATACTTATCTTTAAAGCAAGTATAGAACATGTGTTCTTATTTGTCAAGTCTTTTATCGAACATTTGTTTGTATTTTATTCCAATTTTGGTAAAAGTATGGATTTCATTGTTTTTTTTCTTCGATAATTTGGAAAGCATTCAAAAAATTTATGCAAATTTATTTTTCTTGATATTTCATCTTCTGATAATATTAAAATTTTGGCCTTATCAACCATTTTTTTTCCTTCTTTTTTCTTTATATATTGTCCAGTATTTGATATTCCAGTAGTATTTTTATATGTCAGTACATATATACCATTTCCTGGTGACTCATCTATAAGTTTATGTGCTTCTTCTTTTGTAACGAATCTAAGCTGCATTTCCATAACTTTTCTCCTTTACAATTTTAAATAATACATCTAAAATCTTAGTCAATAAAGAATTGTTATTCTTTCCTGTGATATTAGCAATATAAGCTTTAATTACAGCATTTTGTTCGCCAACACTATCTAAATAACCTAATTTTTCTTTTAATCGACTTTTGTCAATTGATTTTAACTGTTCTGCTAAAACCATAGAATTTTTCTGCAAACCATTGCTTTTAGTTTTATGTAAAATACAATGTGTCGGAAGATTTATTTTTTTTATTTCTGATGTGATAGGAAGAACGATAACTGTAGGACTATATTTATTTCCAGTATCATTTTGTATGACGATAACTGGACGAAGCCCGCCCTGCTCAGATCCTATTGTATTCTTAGACAGATCTGCATAAAAAATATCAAACATATTGATCGCCATAATTATCCTCCTTTCTTATATATGTAAGTCCTACTGCTTCTATGTCTTATAGTATACATCATATATTATATGTTGTCAAGTACCTATATATAAAAAAATTATAATATTTTTTATTATCATAAAAATATTATGTATGGAAAAATTTTATTATATATGATATAATTATATCAAAAAATTATAGGTGGTATTATATTATGAAAATATGTATACAAGACAAATTAAACGAAAAAAAAATAACACGTTACGAACTATCTAAACGTCTTTGTGTTACCTATAAAACTATTGATAATATTTATAAAGGAACTTCTACAGTTATAAATCTTAATCTTCTTGAAGCCCTTTGTACTATATTAGAATGTACTCCCAATGACATTCTTATATTTGAATCTTCTGATAATTCTTATTTTACACAAAAATAAGTAAAAAATATATTATTTTCAAAATTTTCATAAAATTCACTAATATATTTTTATAGATAACAAGAATATATTTTTATATCCTAAATAACATTTTTCATATTTATGTAAACAAATTTTTCTATTTTTTAAAATATTAATATATTCTTGTTATCTGTTAAGAGTATTATATATTCCTTCATTAATATCATTCTGAAACTATGAGTTTATCAGATAACCTATTTAATTTCCTTCAGCATTCTCTTCACTTTCTCTATTTCATCTATTGTATGCGGTGTGCCACCTTCATTCAAATCTATATACCACTCTAACACTGACTTTCTATCACTCAAATAATTTATATAAACATTAACAGCATATTCTGGTAATGGTATTCCACCTGCTTCTCTTGTTGTAAATCCAAATTCATTAAAAGTTTGATTAAACACTTTAATTTCATTATTTACAAATTTTATAAAGGCTGTTGTTCGCTGCAGCCCATCAATGCACACATATTCATCTGTCTGTTTGTTCAAGTTAAAATAAAAATCTCTTCCTGATTTGCCTCCTCGAAGTATAAACTCAATATATTTAACCTGTTGCTCTTCTGTCCAAATATGTCCTCGCTGAAAATCTGGATTCATTTTTAAGTTGTATTTCTCAACCTCTTCTTTGATAAAATTTACATATGCTATAAAACCTTTATTCATAGGATTCAACATTCCAAACTCTTTAAACTTAGAAATCTCATTCCACTTCATAACTCTTCCTAATATATAATAATTATCTCTACTTTCTATTTTTTCTTTTTTGCCTATAAAAATTATACTAAATTCTGTTTAAAATCTTAATTTTTACCACATTATCAGACGTTTTAAACACGCTGATTCCATTCTGTAATTGCTAATTGTTTTCCATCATTTCCCTCATGACCATATCCACTACTATCACACCATGTCCCACAGCCACAATCATCACAAACCACTCTATAATAAATGTGAGATGAATAATCTTCCTTTGTTTCAAAATCTGCTGTTCCGCCACAATGCGGGCATTTCTCTAATTTCTCAATTTTTTATCCCTTTCTTAAATATCAGTTTGATGGACTATATTTAGCTCTACCATCACAATCTCTGCACTTTTCATGATTACATGTATCACACGAATCTTTAAAATTCTTTCTGTTTTCCACTCTGCTTGTAGCATTTAAAATATCCAAAGCCATTCTATTTATATCCATGTTACTTCCCTCCTAAATTTACTAATTTAATATAGATAATCTTTCAATGCAGCTTCAGCTTCTTCCTGGGTGAGGAAAACTATCTTTCCAAAATCAAAAAAATTAAAATATGCTTTTGTATATTCTGTTTCTGCATACACATTCCAGATTTCACATACTCCTTTATGTTTTCTAAGTGCTCCATATGGTTCAACGCAACAAACTTTCATTTCAACTATTTGTGGCTCTTCATTATCTATAAAACATAAATGATATATTGTATTATCAACTGCACAAAAAAGTTTTAGTAATTTCCCTTGTTCTTCTAAATCTTCGTATTTTTTTAATTTCTCCGCCAAGTGTCGCGTAATTTTATACATTTCGTCATTACTAACAAATCCCTTTTTAGATAAAAGCATTTATTCTTCATTTATTAATAATCCCATATCTTCATTATAACTTGTCAATCTATCCATATTCCCCTCCATAATTCCTTAAAAATCAAACCATTTCTTTAATATAGTTCTCTGCTTCTTCTGGTGAAACAAAAACCGTTTTACCTATCTTATCCAAGTCTTCCAGCCTAATCTTATGCACATTAATCTCCCAGGCACCTTCCTCCAGAAAACGATATGGCTCATATCCCAAACTTCCATCCGGAACAGGAAGCTTCAGCAGCTTCCCCTGTTCCTCTAAGTCCTCATAATTTCTCAACTTTTCATAAATAGAAACATAACTAGGTAATTCATTACTATCATCAAAACCAATTCTAAAATTCTTATCAGTTAATCTTTCCATATTTTTATTTACGTCCTTCATAATCACTATTACAGATCAGATTTTTTCATCTTCTTAAAATTACATTCACTTTTACATCTAAATCTTATATTATTTTATAAATTTTCTAATTCTATTACACATGAAATCAAAAAATATACCAATTTTTATTAATTCAAATTTTTTATTTCTTTTTTAAAAGAAAACTTTTTTATCTCATTTTTTAATGCTTCTAATTCTTCTATAACCTTATCATAAGTTTCTAACATTTTTTCGTATTGTTCTTTAGGAATCATAATCATTTTTTGCATAATTTAATTATCCTTTCTTATTCTTAATTATTTAAAATATTTAAAATTTCACCTACTGTATTATAAGCATTTTGTAATTCATTTTTTATCTTTTTATCTTCTATTTTTGATATACTATTATACAAAATCCCATTAAGAATAATAACATTTTTAATAAGTATTTCTACATCAGCTTCGTCAAATAAAACTACTTTTTTCATAACTTCCTCTTAAATATAACAATTTATTATTTATAAATTTTAAAAGTCTTAGTAATTTTAAATTGTTCTAAAAATACACTATCTCCATATTTTAAACAGTCATATCCAAATGGATACCCTTTATCATCTGTTCTAATATTAAGACTTCTACATTTCTCACAATTTCTATTACATGATATAATTTTACTATCTGATATATTATCCTTCTTTCTTTTTGTTTTTTATTTATGCTATCTTTTTTATCCTTCTCCTAATATTTTTGATTTTCCACATCTCTCTTTTAGGAATATAACATCCTCCCCATAATACAATTGAATCAGAAATGGTTGTTAATTTATTCCAATTACAATCATAACATTCTATATTATCCGGAACTTCTGCTTCCCAACATGGAATTTTTGTTTTTAGATGATTTAATGCTTGATTATTTTTGTGCCCATCTATAAAACACCAAATACCATATTTAAAATCTTCTAAATGCTCTTTATAAAAAATTGTCTTTTGTTCATGAATACATTGAATTTCCCATCTTAAAAATTCAGGAAATTCATTTATATCAAAATCATAGAGATGATATTAAATATCCTTCATATGATAAGTTTGTTCTTGTGGTTTAAATGTTGATGTTGAATATCGAATTATTGTGAACTACCCATTGTCTAAAGCCAATGGGCTTCCTGCTTCATCGACCTCGTAACCTACTATCT
>CAQBRY010000063.1 GCA_948762645.1 uncultured Eubacteriales bacterium
CTTTAAATCTGCTGTCCATAGAGTGATTTCTATTGTCGCCCATTACGAAGCTATGTCCTTTTGGAATTACGTCGGGAATATCACCATCACCTTGGAGCCACATAGGTTCTCTTATGTATGTTTCATCGAGGACCTTGCCGTCTACTGTTACTTTTCCTGTTTCAAAATTAATTCCGAACGTCTGGTTTTCCGTGGCAATTACTCTTTTAACCAGAGGTTCGTCTAAGAACTGACCTCTGGTAATTACAACGACATCACCGTTACGTGGTACGTAGTTCCATTTAAAAACCACTACCTTGTCTCCGTCACGCAAGGTATTAAGCATTGACCATCCACTTATATTTACGATTCTGAATATAAAAGAAAGAGAGATAACTACTACTATAATAGCTTGAGCAATGGATTCCAGCCATTCAAAGCATGATGTGGAAAATCTAGTAGTAGGTCTGTCGTCAATTTCATAGTTTTTATTTATTTGTTCATAATCATTTTTATTTTCCTGATTCATTACTAAATATACCTCATTATTTTAATTTATTACGCCGATTCTTGAAAATGGGAAAATAATATGTGTAGCTTTACCTACGATATTTTCATTTGGAATTACTCCTATTTCTCTATATCTGCTGTCTGCAGAATTGTTTCTGTTATCGCCCATTACGAATGTATGACCTTTTGGTATAACTTCAGGAATTATGCCGTCACCTTTTCTCCACATAGGTTCTAAAATATAAGGTTCATCTAAAATATTTCCATCAACAGTGACGGTATTGTTTTCAAAATCTATGCTAAGAGTTTGACTTTCAGTTGCAATAACTCTCTTAATAATTGGTTTATTAAATTGAGTGCCTCTGGAAATTACAACAACATCGCCGTTTTTAGGAGTGTAGTTCCATTTTAATATAAATACTTTATCTCTGTCATGTAAAGTATCTAGCATTGAGGTACCGTCTACAGTAGCGATTCGGAATATAAATGAAAGTATTGCAACCATAACCACAAGGGCTTGAGCTATAGATTCTAGCCATTCAAAAGATGAAGTTGAAAAGCTGGTATTAAACCTATCAATATTGTTTGACATATTGTTAGAATTAATTTTATCGTTCATATATATTACCTCTTTATAATATCTAAATTTTATTTGCTGAGCATGTTAAATGGTATATTTATAAGTAACCATATTAAAAAAGGGACTTTGTAAGACAAGTCCCATAAAAGATTAGTTCATCTTTTCTTTAACCTTTGCGGCTTTACCTACTCTGCTACGTAAATAGTAAAGCTTACTCCTACGTACTTTACCTTTCCTAATTACTTTTACATCTTTTACGTTTGGAGAGTGTAAAGGGAAAACTCTTTCAACACCTACGCCATAAGAAATTCTTCTAACGGTAAAAGTTGAGCTTATACCGCTTCCTTTTCTTGCAATCACGGTACCTTCAAAGACTTGAATACGCTCACGATTTCCTTCTTTAATGTTAACATCAACTTTTACAGTATCACCAATATTAAAAGAGGGGATTTCTTTTTTTGTAGATGCACTGGAAATAAGTTCTAAAGCTTTCATTAAAAATCCTCCAAAATTACTCTAAATATTCATACTGTTTTAAAACCAGCAGAGGAATATCAGGATATTTTTATCAAAGGGAACCAATAAATCCCTACTGATAATGACGATAAAAAATTATATCATGCATTAAGATTTTTTTCAATAAATTTTTTCATTTTTATTAAATTTTAAATCCACAGTGTCATTAGGATCAATTCTCTTTATTTTTTAAATAAGAGGCGACTGAACGATAATTTGTACCGCAGGTACGGCACGTTATTCGTCCAAAACCAATTACCATGCGTCCGGCATCGGAGCAGACGAGATTGGGACAGAATCTTAAAAACCTTACATTTTTATCAGGGACAACAGGAGCAGCACTATCCCCACCGGTTTCAACGCTAATGCCTCCCCGCTATAGATTCGAGCTGTCCATCATCCAATTTTTGAATACCATTTGTTAAATTATTTTTTTATCGGCTATAATATAAACCCTTTCTTTTTTGAAAAATTTAGTGTCTAATTTTATATACCAATGAAAGACGAACGAGGAAAACATCAATCTTCACTTTGAGTGACTCCACTCCACTTACTATAAAAAGGCATAAAAAAGAGACCACCCTTACTACGATGTAAATCTGTATGATTCTTTTCTCCACAAGTCCAAGAAACAGAGACCCCCTGACCGCAGTGCCCATTGTTCATATTTCCTCAGTTTTCAACTTTACCCATATTTTTTACCTTTAATTTTTATGGCGTTTAGCATCACATTTGTCTCAAGTGGTAGATATTTTGTTCCATTTGAAGAAGTTGCTGACATCATTAGCCTCAGTTACTCCGCCGTTAACTTTGGTTAACTCGCTGTCATTTAGCTTTTGGATATTGTTTGTTAAGTTTGTTTTTTTATTGTCCATATTAAAATTTCTCCTTTACTAAATATAATAAGACGTATCTCCTACTTTGGAAGGTGTAAAAGAAAACATTTTAACTTTCTAGATTAGTACTGCCACTCCAAGCCCCAGAACCTAAACCAAATAAACCCGAATGTCGACCTAAGTATGTGCTATTTTGTCCACCGCATTTTTCAAACGTCCAATAAATGGCAGCGTTAAGTATGTGCTATTTTGTCCACCGCATTTTTCACACGTCCAATAAATGGCATCGTTTTGATACATAATATGGCCCTCTATACGCCAATTTTCCTTGGTTACTTTTAATTCTTTCTTAGCACCGCATTTATCGCAAGTGGTAGGTATTGTATTTGGCATAAAAAAAACAACAGCATCTTTAGCATCAGTCCATCCTCCGCTAACTTTATCCAAGTTATCTTCATTCAATTTTTGTATACCGCTTGTTAAATTATTTTTCTTATCAGACATTTTGAAATTCCTCCTTAATAAAAATATGGTAAGTGTATTTTAGCATTTTATATATAATTTGTCAAATAAAAAGCATAAAAATATAAAATTTATATACAAATATAATTTTAAAAAGTGTAATCTTTTGTAATGATATTGTAATCTTTAATTTCGTCACATTTACCAAAGAAACTTTCACAATTTTATTAACATTAAATTTAAAACCTTTAATACACCTGAAAAGTTTAATATAATATTAATAATTATTACAAATTATTAACTTTTACTCGTTATTATGCACAAAATATCATCGCTGTAGAGTTTGACATTCTACTAATTGTTTAATACAATCAATAATATAAGGGTATAACCCCCTAGTTAATGCGTAACAATATTGACCGTTTAAAATATAAAATAAATGAATATGCAACGGTATGAAAAGAGGCTGTATAATATGAAAACTTTTTTGAATAAGAAATTAAGAGACATATTGAAAGAAACAATAAATATAAAGAGAATAGTCGCTGTTACGGTAATGAGTGTTATATGTTTAGCGTCTGTATTTTCTGTTTTTGCTTTTAGCAGGAAAGTTACAGTTATAGATGGAGAAAATGTATTTTCCTTAATAACTATAAATAATAACGTCAAAAAGATATTAGAGCAAGCTGGAGTTGAACTTAGTGAAAATGATACTATAACTAGTATAGAGGAAAATGATTTGTCATTAGAATTAATAGTAAATAGAGCTTTCGATGTCCAGGTAAGGGTTGACGACAGAGAACCCATAGTTTTAAAACTAACCCATGAAAATACAGTTTATGATGCAATCGTTGCTGCCGGAGTAGAGATTGAGGAAAATCATTTTATTTCTCATGATGTAAACGCTTTGTTAGACCTAGGTATGGAAATTGTAGTTGAGAAAAGAGTTAAAATAATAGTTACTGCAGATGGTAGAACTGAGGAATATTCTGTACCGGAGGACTCTACTGTTTTACATGCGATAATATTTGCCGATATACCTTTATATTCTGAAGATATTGTAAGTGCTGATCTTAATGAGAAGGTATCAGATGGAATGTCGTTTTCTATTGAGAGAATAGGATATAAAAATACTATCGTAACGGAAGTTATACCTTTTGAGACGGTTACGAAAAAAACAAGTTTATTAGATGAAGGTACTGAAGAAATAGCGGTTAAAGGAAAAAACGGAGAAAAAGAAATTTTTACTAAAGAGACCATAATAGATGGAAAAGTGGTAAGTAGTGAGGAGGTAAAGGCAAGGATATCTGTAAATCCTGTAAATGAAGTGATTTTAGTCGGTACTAGAAAGAGCAATCAAACGGTACAAGTTATTAGTCCAGTTAGCGACGGTGATAGTAAAACAAGCGGTAGTTTATCAGACGATGATAGCGGTGTTCTTACAGATAGTAAAGGAAGGACTATAGAGTATAAGTCAAAGCTCACAGGAAAGGGTACGGCTTATACGGCAGAAGAAGGTGCTAAAACATCTACTGGTACAGTAGCCTCAAGAGGAACGGTAGCTGTTGATCCAAAGATCATACCTTATGGCACGAAGCTTTATATAAAATCAGCAGATGGAAAATTTGTTTATGGATACGCTGAGGCTTCGGATACAGGTGGGGCATTAAGAAGCGGAAGAGTAATAGTGGATTTATATATGGATACCGAAAAAGAATGTTTTACTTTTGGTCGAAGAGACGTTATAGTATATATATTAAAATAAAAAATAATAAACAACTGTGTTCTTTAATACGAACCAGTTGTTTTAGTTTTAAAATTTATAGGAGTTCAAATGTCTCTAACAGTTGATGAACGAAATTATTGAATGGAGCGTAAGATGTATATAAAAAAGAATCATCTATTATTTTATTTGCATCTTTAGGTGATAGACCCCCGATACTGGTTAAAATTAATCTTAGGCAATTTTTTGATGATGGAAGAATTTCTTGGTTTTGTATACTAGACATTGTCGAAATTACCTGTCTGTTAAACTGACCGAGAGTGTTTAAATCGGATTTTAGGTTTTCTCGGATGAGTTTGGCCGCCATCTGACAATCCTGCTGGTTTAGTATTAATCTATATGAATCATGGGGACTAACAATGGTCAATTTAAAAATTTTTTTTAAAGGCGGTTTTACTGCATGGACGTTAGAATAGGGTGAAAAAATCGCCGATGCAATTCCGATAGTTGTAGATGCGATTAAAGCAAATATTTTATTTTTTTTTATCATATTATTCTCCTTAAATTAAAAATATATTAACATCAATTTGAGATGTTACTAATTTTTTTAAGATAAGTCAAGTAAAATATGATAGTAAAATACTTGTATAAGTTGATAAAAATACCTAAGAGATACTCAAAGTCTAACATTAATAATAATAATTAAACCTTAAGTATCTATAAAATTTGTGAATATTTGATTAAATTATGACCAAGAATTATTGTTTTTATTTATACCTTTATCTTGAGTTTTGTTTCCGCAATCTTTAGTATTTTTATTTTGGCTTTGTTCTTGATTTTTGCTTTGATTTTTGTTTTGATTTTTGTTTAATCCATTGTTGCAAAATTTATCACCCATTTTTCTCACCTCCACGAGAATATTGTGTGCTAAAAAATTTTGATTATACAAACTCAATATTTTACAATTTTTAAATTGGAAGTAGTCTGCAAAAATTTGACACTATTGAACACATTACAATACCAATTAATGTTGGTATTATAAAAGATAAAGCTGTCCATTTTAAGCTTCCAGTTTCTTTTTTTATTGTAAGACAAGTTGTGCCGCATGGAAAGTGCATGAGGGAAAATAATATCATACATATAGCCGTTACGTAGTTCCAACCATTATTTACAAGCAATTCATGTAATTGATTTAAGCTTTCGAGTTCCATAATACTTCCGCTGCACATATAACTCATTATAATGATTGGTATTACAATTTCATTTGCAGGGAATCCTAAAATAAAGGCCATAAGTATAACTCCGTCAAGACCGATAAATTTAGCGAAGGGATCTAGAAAATCTGAGAAAATTTTAATTATACTTATATCATTTATATATGTATTTGACATAATCCATATGATAAGTCCAGCCGGTGCTGCAACGGCCATAGCACGTGCCAGGACAAAGATTGTTCTGTCAAAAATCGATCTTACTATGACTTTGCCAACTTGAGGTTTTCGGTATGGAGGAAGTTCGAGAGTGAAAGACGAGGGGGCACCTTTTAATATTGTTTTAGAAAGGAATTTTGATATTAAAAAAGTTGTAAATACTCCGAGAAGGATTGTTAAAGTTAAAATAGCTGTGGAAACCAAGGACTTTGCAGGTGTTATTACATAACTTGTAAAAAATATAGTTATAATTGTAATTAAGGTAGGGAATCTTCCGTTGCATGGAACAAAATTATTTGTAATAATAGCAATTAAACGTTCTCTGGGTGAATCTATTATCCTGCACCCTATAATTCCGCACGCATTGCATCCAAATCCCATACACATGGATAGTTTTTAAGTGTATGCAGTAAAGTCAGCAGTGAAATTTGTTTATATATTTAATAAAATTTTATTTTTATACGCAGTAAATATTTTTACTATTGTTACCGGAAAATCTAAAAAATATTTTAATTTGTTGTTTCTTTACTTTTTTATTTTTAATTTTAATGTATGTTCCCTGGCCCACTTCAATATGATCTATCAATTTAAAAATAATTTCAGGAGTTAATTTTTTTATATTATTTATTTTATCGAGTTGGTTTAGAAATGTTTTATAAGATTTTATAGTATCGTTTTTATTCTGAGAAATATCTTTTAAAATACAGGATATATTTTTTATCTGTTTTGAGATATTCTCACTTTTAGATTCGTACTTAAGGATTAATTTTTGGAACCTTTCGGGAGTAATAATAGAGTTGATTTTGTCTTCATATAGATTTTGTATTGTTTGATCGATATTGCTTAGCTCTTTTTTTAGGCTCTTTAAATTTAGTTTATAATCATCGATTTTTGACTCGACTTTAAAATTTTTAAATTTTAAATATAATTCCTTTTTATCATTTTGATTAACGATGGTTTTTTTACGTATAGTTTTTAGAATTATATTATAAAGTTCATCATAGTCTATAAAGTGATTTGTACATTTTTTTTCCCCGTGTAGCTTATACGCTCCGCAGACGAGATTTGCCTGTGCCCCTTTTTTTCTCGAACTTACGGCAGACATATTTTTTCCGCAGTCCATACATTTTGCTATTCCCGAAAAAATGTTTGTAAACCTACCTTTTTTTTCGTACGTTCTTCTAAGAGTATGACTTTTGACTGTATCAAATATTTCTTTGTCTATAATAGGAATATGAGTATTTTCAACTACTATCCATTCTTCCTTAGGTCTTATTATCTTTAAATTGCTTTTAAATGATATTTTGGACGTTTTCCCTTGTGAGGTATTACCTATGTAAATTTGATTTTTAAGCATTTTGGATATTGTACTTGAGGTCCATTTTTTATATTTAGAATAATTATCAATATTTAGATGAGGATGTTTTTTGCATCTGTATTCTGATGGAGTCAATATTTGATTGTAGTTTAAGTACTGCGCTATTTTTACAGGAGGATTTCCGGATGCGGCCATATTAAATATTTTTCTGACTATATTTGCGGATTCTTCATCAGGTATAAGGTGATTTTTATTTTCGGGATCTTTTTTATATCCATATGGGGCAAAATTACTTATAAAATTACCTTCAATCATTTTTGTATTAAAGGAGGAACGTATTTTTTTAGAGGCATCCCGTGCATACATTTCATTTATTAGATTTTTAAATGGAGCAATATCTGTGTATTGACTTTCAGAATCATAACCATCGTTTATGGCAATGTACCTTACGAATTTTGACGGAAAATAAATTTCAGTATATTTCCCGGACGTTATATAGTCTCGGCCAAGCCTTGACAGATCTTTTGTAATTACGAGATTTATTTTTTTATTTTCAATATCTTCTATCATTCTTTTAAATGACGGTCTTTCGAAATTTGTACCTGAGTATCCATCGTCAACATATTCACCATAAACTGTAAAATTGTTTTCTTTTGCAAACGCTCTTAGCATTTTCCTTTGAGTGGATATACTTGAACTTTCTCCTTCTTTATAGTCGTCCTTTGACAATCTTAAATACAATCCGGCTGTATATTCGGTTGGATTAAGTTTCATGAGTTTCTCCTTTATGGATTAAAATTCACATTTGATTTTATGTTTATTATTTTGAAAATGTTTAGCTGCTGAAGTTGGATGTTAGAAAGTTATTTAACATATCCTGAAGTATATCCTTATATTTTTTAGAACCTATGTGTATTGTTTTTACGGTATATACTTTCGATATATTTTTAGTTTTAATTTTATATCTGTATTTTAGCATGTTTATCACCCTTTATATGTATATGGGGAGGTTTTGTATGCAATAACTAAATACGCAGCAAAAAAATACTCTCAAAAGGTAATACGATAATTATTTTTTGAAAATATTTTTTTGATATTATATATATAAAATTAATTTTTATTATTAATAATCGAAGAGTTCCTCTCTTAAAATTGTGTCGGCAAGGGACGATATATTGTTAGTCGTGACGATAATATGGTCTAGAAGTTTTACATCTATTTGATTTAGGGCATGGCGTATATTTTTAGTTGTATGTATGTCATTGACAGAGGGCAAAGCGTCGCCGCTTGGATGATTATGTGCTATTATTGCGAATTTGGCATTGTGGTTTTTACATAAACTTATTATTTTATCTAGATATATATCAACATTATTAATGCTTCCCTGACGTATCGTATCTAAAAATAATAGTTTCATTTTTTTGTCCATAAGGGTAAGGACAAAATTTTCTTCATTTCTGCCAATAAATTTCATTCTTATTATATTTTGAATATCTTTAAAGTCGATTATTTTTTTACTTTTATTAGATTTATCTTCCATATAAATTCTGCAAAGTTCCGGTATAAGTTTAATAAGGAATGTAGAGGAATCACCAACTCCGTCAACCTGTTTTATTTGATCGACGGGGGAATCGAATACGTTAGAAAACGATCCAAAACGATTTATTAGAGCATGTGCGATTTCATTTGTATTTTTTCGAGGTACAGAGAAAAATAAAAGAAGTTCCAGCATTTCATGTTTTTCCAAACCGTCGGCTCCATATTTTAGAAATTTTTTTCTAAGCCTTTCTCTATGACCTTCATGCGGCATTTAGATCCCCCTATGTCACACTATTAGAAGTTAAAGAATAAAATTAGATTGTAAGCATTTAAAAATATTTTAATATATTAGCTTTTGTTTTTAAAATATATAATATATAATTAATAATATATTATCTCATTTTATGGACATATGTCAAATTTAATACTAACTTGAAATATTGCTGACAATATATAAATTAAGAAGTTTAATATAAAAAAATATTATTAACTGGACATAACTGTTTGTACGTAATAGGGGAAATAAATTAGTTGTTATATTAAAAATATATTGTTTATAGTTAAAAATATAGATAAAAATCAGAGGTAAAGTATACGCTATATCTGACATGGAATTTAAATACATAGATTTATATGTTTTAGATAAAATCTATAGATATTTTAATTTTCACTTATATTTTTCGGGAGTAAAAATATTTACGCATAACAATATGGACTATTCACATGGTTAGTGCTTGCTTACCGTGTGCACCTGCCTTTTTAAATAATTTGTCGAGATTAAATGCGACTCTAGGTAGATATCCGACATCTTCAAGGAGAGTAAATAGCGGAAAGAAAATTGCCATAGGAGGTAACATAACAGCTACAACCCATGCAAGAGTTCTATATATTCCCATAACCAAGACGCTATTTAACCATTCCGGAGCGTTTACACTTATAAGCATGTCAGAAAGTTTATCCTGAATCCAAAAAAGTCCTTTAGATAGTAATTCCGAAGGATAATTTGCACCTACAAGTGTGATCCAAAATACTATCATCAACATAACTACCATTATTGGAATACCGGTAAGTTTTGACGTAAGAATTTTATCTATTTTTCTATCATTTTTGGTATATGATTTATTTTGTATTTTTACGCACAATTTATATATTGATTCGGACCTTTCAATAAGACTGCTTACTATTTTATCCCGAAGATTATTTTCATTAATATTATTTTCGTTTAAATATTCTTGTGATTGTTTTATTGTTTCTTTAATTAAATCATTTTCTAAAATATTGAATCCAAGATATTTAGAAATTGATTCATGTAAAGACTCGTCGGGAT
>CAQBRY010000064.1 GCA_948762645.1 uncultured Eubacteriales bacterium
GTTATATCCTGTTCCCGCATGCCAAACCCTTCAGCTCCTGCATTTACTCCCTGTGGATTATGTCCCTGATCTATAAATATTTTTATAGCCAAAAAAATCATTCCCTTCGTAAATAATATTCTAAGGAAATGATATTCATAGGTAAATATTAATATTACAAAAACTTTAAGAATGAGATGTTTTATTAGAACGATTTTTTTAAAATCTTAAACTTGTATTTTCAGCTGACAGAAGTGATACTTTGTAAGATAAACGATTTATTTTGGAGTCTTTATTTTTAACAAGTTTAATAATATGTTGTGCTACCATCATATATATTTTATCTAATTCATTTTCTTTACTCTTATCATCAGTGTCAAATACTGTCTGATAGAGGGATGTTAAACTTTCTGCCGTACTTTGTGATATACTGAATCCGCCTTTTTTAAATATGTATTCATCTAAAAGAAGTGTATGGTGCTTTGCTGTAATTCCCGCTTTTTTATACTCTTCATCGGTAAACCTATCTGATCCCAAAAAGAAAGCTTTTGCCGGTGATAAAAACAAACACGATAAGCCCAAAAAACTTAAGCTTAAAAAGATTTTTTTCATGTATATCTTCTTTAGTATTATATTTTGATTATGTTTATATTATATATTTATAAATGGTTTTTGTCAAGTTTTCTTCCGAGCATTTTCTGTATATCCTGGAATTCTTGGAATTTTATTGAATTTTTTATTCTGGTTGAACTTATAGATTTATCTTTATATGTTTTAAGAGGTACAATTTGAGTTTTAATACTATATTTTTTGCATATATCTTTAAGTTTTTCGCAGTTTCCTTCAGCTTTATGCCCAAAAAAATAATTTTCACCGCAAATTACGTACTTAGCATTTAATTTTTCACTTATAATTTTATGTATAAACACTTCACATGACAGATTTTTTATATCTTTAAAATCGTCCATATAAACCTTTTTAATTCCGAAACTTAAAAGTAATTTAATTTTTTCACTGTTTGTAGTTAAATAAAAATAGGGTTTCCCATTAATGATTTCTTTTGGAGATTGTTTAAATGTATAGACTATGGGAATTATATCCTTGGTTTCGTATTTTACTGTTTCTTTAATTATACTTTGATGCCCTAAGTGAACTCCGTCAAAGAAACCAAGTGCTACGGCCGTATATATTTTGCCGTTTTCCGTAGTTTTTCGCCTTAGAAGTTCTTTAATACAGATAACTCCCCTTTTTCTTTATTTATTATTCCAAGTCCTATAAACTTATTTTCCGCTTTTACCTGATATATCTTTGAGTCTTTTATGTCATTTTGATTTAAATTTATTCTGCTAAGGGATAATCCCCCGCCGTTTTTAAAACGTATTTTTTGGGAGGGCGTTATTAAAACTTCTTCGTAATGTTTTAAAAGGTCGGACGTAGGTATAACTATTTCATTAAGCTTTTCTGCAGAAAGTACTTTTAACTGATCTAGAGTATAGCTTTCTTCCAGACTAAATCCATTGGATTTTGTTCTTATAAGATCCGTCATAACCCCGCCGCAGGATAAAATATTGCCTATATCCGATATTAATGTTCTAATATACGTTCCCGGCGAGCATACTACTTTTATTTTTGCAGTTTGATTTTGGAAGTCATATTCTAAAAGATTGGTTCTATAAATATTTATAAGTCTTTTTTCTCTTTTTACTTCTATACCCTTCCTTGCAAGATCACATAACTTATTGCCTCCGATTTTTATCGCAGAGTACATAGGGGGGATCTGGTATATTTTGCCTATAAATTTTGGAAGTGTATTTTTAATATCTTCTTTTGATATTTTAGTATTGGATGTTTTTAAGATATTGCCTGTAATATCGCCTGAATCTGTAGTTATACCAAGCTTTAGTGAAGCGATGTATTCTTTGGGGAACTCTTTCATAAACCTCTGAGCTTTTGCGGCAGTTCCCAATAAAACCGGCAATACTCCTGTAGCTATGGGGTCTAAAGTGCCGGTATGTCCTATTTTTTTTTGATTAAATATTTTCCTAAGAACTGCTATAACGTCAAACGACGTATATTCTTTAGGTTTGTTTACTATTATAACTGCGTCCATATTACCAACCGTATTTATTTTTTATAACTGTAAGAAGTCTTTCCTTGACATTTTCAAGATCGTCTTCTATTGTACAGCCGCCTGTTCTCGGATGTCCTCCGCCGCCGAACGCTTCGCATATCTCTATAGCGTTTATATCTTCAGTTGTCCTTACGGATACCTTAAATAAGTTTGACTTTTTTTCCCTTATTGTAATTCCGATTTTTACGCCGTCTATCTGACGCGGGATTGATGCTATACCTTCAAGTTCATTATCATTTATACCCGCCTTATCAAGCATACTTTGCATAAGCCTTATTATGGCGCATTTACCTTTAAAAAAGTATTCCAGGGTACTATATACCATATATTCAACTGATAAAGCCTCTTTTGATTTTTTTTCAAATAGTTCAGAGTTAATTTTTGAAAGGTTTATGTTCTTATTTATTAGTTCATATGCTATTTTATGAGTTTTCGCTGTGGTATTTGAGTATTTAAAACATCCTGTGTCGGTCGATATGCCTATATAGAGGCAGGAAGCTATTTCTTTGTCTATGGGGACTCCAAGATTCTGTATAAGTTCATACACAATTTCCGCAGTGGCAGCCGCCATCGCATCTACAAAAGCAATGTCGGCATAGCTTTTGTTCGACATATGATGGTCAATACACATATTTATTTTATCGGAATACGCTAAAAGTTTATCCCCAAGTAGTTTTATGTCAGCAACGTCTGTAGATATTATATATTCGGGGTCAAATTCTTCGTACTTGACATAATCATTCATAAATCTGAATTTACTTGGAATTTCATCATGGCATAAAACTTTACACTTTTTTCCTATAAGCTGCAGTGCTCTACAAAGGGCATATGCCGAGCCTAAAGTGTCGCCGTCTGGATAGCGATGCGTTAGTATATATATACAGTTTTTACTTTTTAATATATCTGCTATTTCAAGTAATGTCTTCATTATATTCGCCCCTTTTTAAATCATCTAATGTTTTAGATATATTTACACTATATTCTATAGAATCTGTAGCGTGAAAAGAAATACTCGGAATATATCTTAAACTGATTCTGTTTCCTATTTCTTTTCTTATAAATCCCGCTGCGTTTTTGAGTGCTTTTACGGCTTCTTTCGCTTTTTCAAGGCCCTTAAGGCTGCTTATATATATTTTAGCGTTTGACGCATCTTCTGAGACGTCTATTTTTACAACGCCAATCATATTTTCGCTTATACGTGGGTCTTTAAGCTGCCTTAAAATTACTGCTATTTCTCTTTTTATATTCTCAGATGTATGATTTTTTCTGTATCCCGGCATTTTTATAGTCTCCAAATATGATTTTTTAGTGCATCTAAATTAAAATTTTATTTTACTTTATTTCTACTCCGTGGCTTTCAAGAAAGTTGCATATTTTTTTAGTAACATTAAATTTTTGTCTTAAATAAGAACCAAAAGACATTCCTGCAAATGCTCCGACCGCACAGTTAACCCCTACTTTAGCCCCTAAATGGTACCAATAATTTTCAGGGTTATTTTCTCTGTCACTGTCTGAAAGGGGTATTCTCCAGCTAAGAAAGATTTTGTGTTCAGAGAATTTATTTCCTATTTTGCCTCCTACGTGCGACCCTACTATTGAAAGAGTAAAATCAACAATACAATCTACCGCTTTTTTTGAAACAGCTATGCCTCCAGAAATATTTTCTAAATCTTTTTCATCTATGGTTTCTGGCTGATTTTTATTTTGAATACAATTTTTCGTTAAGTGTACTATTAATTTGATAGTTGACTTATTAACTTTGTAATTTTATTTTAAAAGTTCTTTTTGAATTTCTTCAATGTTTTTATCATCATTTAATAGCTGGTCAAAAATTTTCGGATTTTCTTTTAGTTGATTTAATATGTCTTGCATTTTTTCTTTCCCCTTTATTTTAAAAAATTTTATTCATCTTTGTATTCTTCCATTATAAATGCTTCAAAAATGTCTCCTTCTTTAAGGTCGTTAAAATGTTCAAGTCCGATACCACATTCATAACCTTGTGAGACTTCTTTTACGTCGTCTTTAAATCTTTTTAAAGATTTTATTTTATCTTCTGAAATTATTATACCATCTCTTACCACTCTTATATTAGCAGTTTTTAAAATTTTACCGGATAAAACATAACTTCCCGATATTGTACCTACGCTTGATATTTTATAAATTTGTCTGCACTCAGCTCTGCCAAGCTCAACTTCTCTGATTTTCGGAGCAAGCATACCTTTCATGGCGTCGGATATTTCGTTTATGCAGTCATAAATAACCCTGTAAAGTCTTATATCCACGCCATTTCTTTCTGCATTAGATAGAGCTATCGGGTCGGGTCTTACGTTAAATCCTATGATTATGGCGTTAGATGCGTTTGCAAGCATTACGTCTGATTCTCTAACGGCTCCTACGGCGCCGTGAATAACTTTAACTCTTACTTCTTTATTACTCAGTTTTTCAAGCGACTGACGAACAGCTTCTACAGAGCCCTGTACGTCTGCTTTTACAATAATTTTAAGTTCTTTTATGTCGCCATCTTTCATTTGGTCGAAAAGATTGTCGAGAGTAACCTTTGTCTGACTGCTAAATACTTCTTCTTTTTGCTTGTTTCTTCTCTGGTTTACGAGTTCTTTTGCCAATTTTTCGTTACTTGCCACATTTACTACGTCCCCACCCGAAGGTACGCTGTCAAGACCCGTAATTTCAACAGGTACTGAAGGACCTGCTTCTTTTACGCGTTCACCTTTGTCATTTATCATAGCTCTGACTTTTCCTACAGCTGTTCCGGCAACCACTACGTCTCCTACTCTTAACGTACCGTTTTGTACTAAAATTGTAGCGATAGGGCCGCGTCCTTTGTCAAGACGTGCTTCTATAACTGTACCTTTAGCAGCTCTTTTTGGATTTGCCTTTAATTCTTTAATGTCGGAAACTAGAATAACCATTTCCAAAAGTTCTTCAAGACCTATTCTTTTTTTTGCCGAAATCGGTATACAAGGCACATCGCCGCCCCACTCCTCAGGGACCAAATCATATTCCATAAGCTGCTGTTTTACTTTGTCTGGATTTGCACCTTCTTTATCGATCTTGTTTATCGCTACTATTATTGAAACTCCGGCAGCCTTGGCATGATTTATAGCTTCTATTGTTTGGGGCATAATACCATCGTCTGCGGCAACTACTAAAATAGCAACGTCTGTAATTTGAGCACCCCTTGCACGCATTGTTGTAAATGCTTCATGACCGGGAGTATCTAGAAAAGTGATATCTCTATCGTCAAGGTGGACTTTATATGCCCCGATATGCTGAGTAATACCTCCTGATTCAGTTGATATTACGTCTGTTTTTCTAATGGCGTCCAGAAGTGAAGTTTTACCGTGATCTACGTGTCCCATTACGACTACGACAGGTGCTCTCGATACTAAATTATTTTCATCATCTTCACTGTCATCGATAATCATTTCCTCGATGGTTACTCTTACTTCTTTTTCAACTTTTGCATGAAACTCCATAGCAACCAGACTTGCCGTATCAAAATCAATGATGTCGTTAATCGAGGCCATTGTACCCATCATCATAAGTTTTTTAATCACTTCGGCAGCTGTAGCCTTAAGTTTAGAGGCAAGTTCTCCAACGGTTATTTCTTCGGATATGGTAATATTAAGGGGCTTATTTTTACGTTCATTTGCGATTCTATTGAGTCTTTCTGATTCTGTTTCTCTTTTTGCGCTTTTGAATTTGTTTTTTTGACTGGATTTTTTATTTATTTTTTGTTTATGGATAATATTATCAGTTTTTATTTTTTCTGATGCCATTTTATCGTACTTTTCGTTGTACTTGTCGATATTTATATTTGCAGATTTTGTATCTATAACTCTTCCTGTAGGTCTTTTAATATCAGTTTTAGTTATTTGCGGAGAATTTTTGACTGTATTTTCTTTGTTTTTAATAATTAGTGTCTTTTGATCTTTAGTATCATTTGACTCTGCTTGCTGTGAGACTGTTTTTATAGACTTAGTTTCGTTATCATTTTCGGCCATCTTTTCATTTTGAGATTCTAAATTAAAGTACTGATTAAAATTTTTCACCTGATTTTTTTGAGTGTAATATTCAAAAATTATATTCAGTTCATTTTCTTCAAGCGCTGTCATATGCTTTTTCTCTACGCCGAGGTACTCTTTTAGAAGTGATGATATTTCTTTACTGGTTGTATTTAAATCTTTGGCTACTTCGTATACTCTGTATTTTTTTGGCATACTGTGCATTCCTCCTTATGCTCTTGTGAAATTAGATATTCTAATTTACATATCATGTTTTCATGTTTGACCCCAACAATGCTTACATATTTTCCGATTGAATTATTTAGGTCTTCTTTTGAAAGATTTATATATATAATTTTTATGTTTGGTTTATGTTTAAGTAGACTTAGTAATTGATCAAGTGTATTTTCAGATACGTCTGTGGGAATTAATACGGCTTTTATTTTATCCTTGATTACTGACTCTTTTATATTTTTTATACCCAACACCATATTTCCTGATTTCCTTATTATCCCCAAAAAAGACATTAATTTACTATTTAGTATTTTGCACCCCGTCCTTTAATATCTGATACATTGTATCAGTAACTTTGTGTTTAAATATACGTTCTAATCTTTTTTTGCTAATAGCTATTTCTAAACATTTTATATCTTTACATAAATAATAACCTCTGCCGCTTCGATTGTTTAAATCTCCCAGTATAAAAGTCTGTGTAGGAGAATTTTTTTTGGATACTCTAACTATCCTAAGTAAGACGTCCTTATTTTCACGTTTTCCGCATGCTATACATTTTCTTGTCGGAATATGTTTAGGCTTACACTTTAAAATATTATTTTTCCTCCCTTTTAATTATCGTTATAAAATCCGCTTTCCGGTTTGATGTCTATTTTGTATCCTGTAAGTCTTGCGGCGAGTCTTACGTTTTGGCCTCGGTTGCCTATGGCTAAGGACAGTTGATGATCAGGGACAGTTGCTATGCATGTTTTAGACTCTGATTCAATTAACGCTACTCTTGTAACTTCTGCGGGAGCCAGTGCAGCAGATATAAATTTTTCAGGATCTTCATTATATTCAATTATATCTATTTTTTCTCCGCCGAGTTCTTCGATTATTATGTTTATTCTCGAGCCATGATTTCCTATACATGATCCCATGGCGTCTACGTTAATATCATTACTGTAAACTGCAAGTTTGGTCCTTGATCCTGCTTCTCTTGCTACAGCCTTTATATTTACTACTCCGCTGCTTATCTCAGGAACTTCGTTTTCAAAAAGTTTTCTTACGAAATCAGCGTGCGATCGAGATACCATAATTTTAGGTCCTTTTTCGGTATCTTTAACGTCCGACACGTACACTTTAATATGATTTCCTTCCTTAAGTACTTCATTCCCAATTTGTTCTGGTTTTGGAAGTATTGATTCGGCTTTTCCTATTCTAAGAGTTAAAGCTCCGTTTTTTTCGTCTATTCTTTCTATCAGTGCACTTACAATTTCATGTTTTTTATTTTGAAATTCTTGGGTTATAAGACTTCTTTCACCATCTTTAATTCCCTGACGTATTATATTTCTAGCTGTTTGTGCTGCAATTCTTCCAAAGTCTTTGGTTTCGAGCTCTATTGCTATTTCCTGACCGATAGAGGCGTTTGGATCTATAGATCTTGCTTCTTCAAGAGATATTTCCTTTCCTCTATTTTTTACTTCCTGACTGACTATTTTTATAAGTCTTACGTTAAAACTAAATGTTTTTTCATTTATATCTATTATTACATTATCATTACCGTCATAATTATTTTTACATGCTGTAATTATAGCCTTTTTTATTTTTTCGAACATATAGTCGATAGATATTCCTTTTTCTTTTTCTAGTGTATAGAGTGCTTCGAATATTTCTTTACTCACTTTAAATTCTCCTTACATTTTATATTGGTTTTTTATTACTATAGAAAATTCGCTGATAGTTTTATATGAGCGATATTTTTTCTGGGTATTTTATCTGGTTGATTATTTATATTTTGTATTGAGACTGTATCTTCATCAAAGCTTTTAAGTATAGCTGTTACTTTTTTATTATTTTGTATATCTTTTCTTATTAACGTAATGGTGATTTCATGATTTAGATATTGCTTAAGATGATTATCCGTGGAAAGTTCTCTTTCAATACCGGGTGAGCATACTTCAAGGCAGTAAGAAAATTTTATAGGATCAAGCTCATCAAGGGGTTTATCTAAGGCTTTGCTCATTTTTTCGCAGTCTTCAATGGTTACGCCTCCTTTTTTATCGATAAATATTCTTAAGTACCACATACTTCCTTCTTTTAGAAGTTTTACATCCCATAAAATAAGACCGAGATTTTCTGCCGTCTTCTCGGCTAAATCTTTAACTATATCTATTGGTCTTTCTAAGCTATTAATTTTGTTCAAACTATATCCTCCATGATATAAGTAAAAGAGCGGGTTATTCCCACTCTTTTTTCTTAAAAGATAAATATGATGTTTACATTATATAGTATATTAAAAAATTTTGCAAGATATAATATTAAAAATATTTACGGTATTATTCTAAGGGACTATCAAACTTTTCCCATGCTTTATAATTTTTCCATGCATTCTTGTCACGCTTGTTAACGAGTATTATTATTTTGTCTAATTCTCTTTTCATATTAGAATATTTTTTTATTAGATCGTTAACATATTCTTTTGCATTTTTAATCCAAGTTGTTTTTTCATTTTGTAATTCTGGAACTGATGATTTTGAATGTTTAACTTCTTCATTATATAAGTTGAGGTCAGAAAGGGCTTGGTTTAAATGAATTATAACTTTACTTTGATATTGGTTAGAGAGGTTTGATATAATTTGTTCCTGTTTATTGTTTAAATTTTTTTCCTTTATTTGAATGTTTGACAAATTATTTGAATATTTGTTGTGAGCAATTATATATTTCTTTTTAAGTTCTTCAAAAGCTTGCTTATATTCTTCGTCAGTTGTTCCAAAATCTTTGACAAAGAATTTCGGGTTAGGCTTTAAATTTTTAAGCATATTTAAATCTGTTATTGAGTTTGGCGAGAGTTGTTGCCGGATATCATCAGCTTCGTCGAATAAATTATCTGACTGTTCTTCAAGTTGTTCAAGTTCTTTCATTGCGGATTGTACGCCACCTGTATACTTTGCTGTTTCTTTTCTTACTTTTTGAACACTTTGTTTGGCCTTATACATATTATTAATAGCACTTGAGCCCACTTTTTTGAAAGTGGAAATTTTCATCTTTCTATCTGACTTTAATATTTTGTTGAATTCATTTTTTAAATTTTCTAACTTTTTACTCATAAATATTTCCCCCTTCATTAATAGTGTTGTATATAAATTATATATATATAATGTCAATAATATTTGTGAAAAGTAAATAAAACTTTAGGTTTGCTAATAAGTTTGAATAGATATAAATTTATAATTATATTGAGAACATATTTAAGCTCATTTTACATGACGTTTGATAGAGCTTTTTATTGTATCTATATCTGTATGGTGCTGTTTTCTTTCTTTTACGTGTGTTTCGAGGAGGTCCGCGAATTCTTTTTTCTTTTTATCCAACTTAGTTTTCAGTAATTTTTTTTTGTAGTAAGCATTATATTGGTTTATTTGTGTACAAATGTCTGGAAACAGCCCTTTAATCTGAACAACGAAACGATCTATATCAAGTGTACTAAAAAGCATTTCAAAAGCCTTATTATTAAGCTCTTGATTATTTAGTCCTTTGTCTTTTGTTTTTAGGAATTTTTTATTTTCGTTATATTTCGTTTGAGCTTGTTGATAAAGAGTTGCTGTAAGCTCTATTATTTTATCAACACCTGATATTGCATCGTCCATGAATTTTCTAAATGTATGATGCCTACCTTTATCCAATTTTAAAATTTCTTGGTATTTTTTCTTTATGGATTCAGTTTTAAGTGTTATCATAAATATTTCCCCCTTCATTAATAGTGTTGTATATAAATTATATATATATATATATATAATGTCAATAATATTTATGAAAAGTAAATAAAACTTTAGGTTTGCTAATAAGTTTGAATAGATATAAATTTA
>CAQBRY010000065.1 GCA_948762645.1 uncultured Eubacteriales bacterium
CTACTATTCCAATAGAGCCTGTAGAAGAGCCAATTGATCCAAAACTTTCTCTTGTGGCAAGGGCTTGACCATCAACCCCATTCTTAGCAGTAAATGGTAGTCCATCTACACAAGCATAGTCAGTTCCGGCACTGGTAATGTTACATTTCATATGGAAACTTATAAAAATCAGATCTGATATTCTGTACCATGATGCGTTATAATATTCTGTAGTGTATGTTGGAGGTGTGCCTTCCAGTGAACTGAGTACAGGGTTCCAAGTACCTGATCCTATTTGAGACGAATATTGATTTACTAAATTTTCTGCTTTATTTATAGAGTTTATCAGTGTGCTGTACTGTGATGTGCTTTGAATAGCAGATGAGAAGTCATCACTATGTATAATCATAATTTGTAATCCCTTTACTTTCAATAAACATCCGTTTTCATTAAAAATATGAAGTTCACAAATTACTAATCCAGGAACCGCGGACATTTGTGAAGTTAATTCTACTGTTATTATTCCGGAGGCTACATCAGATATTATACAGTCATTATATATTAAATTTCCGTCTGGTTTCATAGCGTATATCGTTACTGTTTTCCCTGTTAGATCTAAACTTTGGCTTTGTGTATCAAATGTTATTTCTATAAACCGTGAGCTGATTTCTCCCTGGTTAGCATAAAGTACTATGTAATTGGTTTCCCATGTTTTCAGTTTTATTTTTTTAGTTATCATTAATCATTTCTCTCCTTGACTAAAATTAAAGAATTAGACATTCAAATTACCTTAAAAAAAATATATTTTTTGAGTTAAAAAGGGCAATACTAGAATTAAAATGTTGTTGCTTGACAATTGATATATTTATGATAAAATTTTAAGTGATAAAAATATTAATATGTAAAATATGTAAAGGGGAATCTAGTATGGATATCAAAAACTTTTTTGATGATAAAGGTAAAGTTGAGAGCTTTCTAAAAGCAAAGACGGAACAAGAAGCTAAAAGCATATTAGAATCTGAATGCGGTAAGGTTAGTGACGATGAGTTTAATGAAATAAAAAAAGGGTTTCTAACTGCCTTATCTGAAGAAGCTCTGGGGGAAGCTTCCGGAGGAATTAATATGAGTGCATTAAAATCTCCACTTGCAAAAACAGTATACAAGGTAGGGGGAGTTACTTTAGCTGGACTAGGAATTTTTAAAATTTCATATAATATAGGAAAAAAATCTGGATATGACCAAGGGTATACGACAGGATATAGCACGGGAAGGATGGCAGGTGCTGGAGAGGTTGAGGAAAGATATAATCAAGCCAAGGATAACCTTCAAACTTGGGTTGAAGTAGGTGGATATAAATATCTTAGTACAGGTGTTGACCCTACTTATCATCAGATTGTTCCAAAAAAATAATAGTATTTATACTTTGATTAGTTATAACATAGAAAAATAATTTCGGTATTTTTCTATGTTCATTTTATTTTTAAAAAGATATCGCTGCTTATGTATTATTGACTTTGAGATTTATTAAATGCTAAAATTACATCTAAATAATAGTAGTAAAAATAATTTGAGGTGTATTTAATGCAGGACTATATTATAATTACAGATTCTACGGTAGACCTACCTCGTGATTTAACAACTAAACTTTCTGTGGAAGTAG
The DNA here is from genome assembly GCA_948762645.1 of uncultured Eubacteriales bacterium. Classification (GTDB taxonomy): domain Bacteria; phylum Bacillota; class Clostridia; order Oscillospirales; family Acutalibacteraceae; genus CAQBRY01. Next base: position 1,640 of record CAQBRY010000065.1, read on the forward strand.
TACCGCTTAAGTTTACCGTTGATGGAGAAGAGAGATACGATTATCCGTATACAGAAAATATGGATATAAAGGAATTCTATAATAATCTTAGAAATGGAAAAACGTCTTCTACATCTCAAGTTAATCCAAATGAATTTGTGGATATCTTTACAAAATATTTGGAGGATGGCAAAGATATACTGTATATAGCATTTTCTTCTGGTCTTAGTGGAACGTTTGCCTCTGCTAAAATAGCGTCTGAGGAACTAAGAGATAAATATCCTGAAAGAAATATAAAGATTGTTGATTCTCTCTGTGCATCAATGGGTGAAGGGTTAATAGTTTACCTTGCATCCGAAATGAAAAAAGAGGGAAAGACAATTTTTGAGATTGAAAATTGGCTTAATAATAATAAATTGTCTGTTTGTCATTGGTTTACTGTAGACGATTTGAACCATTTAAAAAGAGGTGGACGCATATCGTCAATAGGAGCATTTTTAGGAAATATGCTTCATATTAAACCTATTTTACATGTAGATAATTCAGGACTTCTTAAATTAGTTACTAAAGTTAGAGGCAGACAGAGATGTTTAAATTTTTTAGCTGATAAGATGGGTGAACTCGGTATAGACATAAAAAGTCAGACTGTTTTTATAAGTCACGGAGATTGTTTGGAAGATGCTGAAAATTTAAAAGGTATAATAGAGAAAAGATTTGGTGTTAAAGACGTGAGATTAAATACTATTGGTACTGTTATAGGTAGCCACGCGGGTCCGGGGACTGTAGCCTTATTTTTCATTGGTAAGGAAAGATAATTAGTTCTTGATTTTATATAGTACTTATGTTATTATATAAAACAACCATTACTAAAATTAGGAAAGGACTGTGTTTATATTGCCTAATATAAAATCAGCAAAAAAGAGAGTATTAATAGCAGAAAAAAAATCTATAAGAAATAAAATTTATATTTCGTCTTTAAAGACAGCTATAAAAAAAGCCATGGATGAAAACAATAGTAATCGTAACGAAAGTATAAATATAGCTTTAAGACTTTTAGATAAATCTGTTTCAAAGGGCATTTTGCATAAAAATACCGCTGCAAGAAAAAAATCGGTACTTATTGCAGCAAGCAAATAAATATAAGTAATTTTCAATTATAATATTATATCCAGACGTTATTTTGTACGTCTGGATTTTATTTTAAATTTATAAAATCATATAAACCATTTTCTATTAAATATGTTCCTATACCTATTAAGGCTACTACTCCTAGTATATTTCCAAATGATATAAGAGATGAGGTTATTTTAACTGATATTAATGGGTCTATAACTATAATTTTTCTATTGTTTTACCTATACTTCCTAAAATGTAAGGACCTATTTCTACAGTTAAAATACCTGCTAAAAATTTTAAAAGAAAAATATGTTTAGCGGTAATTACATTTTTATTTCCTTCTTCACACGTATAATCATTTAATGAAGTATTAGAGGTACTATTAATATCTTCGACATGTATATTTATTTCTATAGTACTTTGTAATGTAATTATTGCTGATATTATAAAAATTATATATTTTTTATTATATTTACTTATATTCATATTTTTTTCTATAAAGAGTAAGATATAGTATTTTAATTATATAAATATAGTATATATATTAATTAATATTGAAGGAGTATATTTAATAATATGTGTTATTATTATATCTCATATAGTATATTTGATATAGACGATTTGTTTTAAAGATTTATTTAAAGTGGCAAGGAGATAATACTATGAAAAAAATATTTATATCTTCAGACATTGAAGGCGTAACTGATATTAGTGCGTGGAATGAAGCAGATAAGGGTCACAATGACTACGAGGCTTTTAGAGATATAATGGTTGAAGAAGTAAAGAGTATTTGCAGTACGCTGGAGAAGGATTGTGAGGAAATAGTCATTAGAGATGCTCATGACTTAGCAAGAAATATAATTCATCATAAACTTCCTGAAAAAACTAAGTTAATAAGAGGATTTAACGGCCATCCTGACTGTATGATGTTTGGACTCGATGAAAGTTTCGATTTTTCTATACTGCACGGATATCATTCTCCGGCAGGTACGAATTATAGTCCTCTTGCTCATACGTTAAGCAGCGACAAAATACAAGAAATAAGAATCAATGGAGAAATAGTTGGTGAGACTACTATATCTATGTATACAAGTATGATGTATGATGTGCCGGTTTGCTATGTTGTTGGGGACAAGGGAGCTGTGGAGGAAGCAAAAAATATAAATAAAAATATCATAGGTACTGTTACAAAAGAAGGTGTAGGGCATTGTATTAAAAGTTTGAATCCTAAGTTTGTAGGAAATTTGATAAAGGAAGACATAAAAAAAGCTATAAATAAATTCAATGAAGATAAAGAGCGTTTTAGATTTAATCTTCCTGAAAAATTTGATGTTGATATTAAATATGTAGATCATCAGGATGCATATAGAAATTCTTTTTATCCGGGAGTCAGGCTAAAAGGATATAACTGTATAAATACGGTTACTGGTGATTTTAGAGACGTACTTAAAATGTTTATTTTTTGTATTTAAGATATTATTATTTTGGTAAATTAGGGTGTATAATATAAATGTAAAGATAGGATAAATTTTATTTATTATATTTTTACAAAACACAGGAAGAGGGAATATAAATGGATAGTCAAAAATTTACCAAAAAATCGCTTCAGGCTATATCTCAGGCTCAAAAGATTGTGATAGAAAATCAGAATATGCAGCTTGAACCTGAACATCTTTTAGTGTCTTTATTAATGCAAGAAGAAGGTCTGATTCCCAGGCTTTTTGAAAAAATGGGTATAAATTTAGACAGTGTAGTAGATACGGTAAATAGTTATATTTTAAAAATGCCGAAAGTAACGGGTTCGGGAAGGGATCCAGAAAAAATATATATTGCCAGAGATACGGATAAAATACTTTTAGAAAGTGAAAATCAGTGTAAGAATTTTAAGGACGAGTATATTTCGACTGAACATATATTTTTGTCTTTTTTTAAGTGCCAGACGACTAACATTAAAAAGATTTTTGACTTATTTAGTATAGAAGAAAACAAATTTTTGTCAGCATTAAAGCAGGTCAGAAGTGGGGCTAAAGTTACAAGTGATAATCCTGAAGAAACTTATGACGCTCTTTCCAAATATGGATATGATCTTGTAAAGAGGGTAAAAGACCAGAAACAAGATCCTGTAATAGGGCGTGATGAGGAAATAAGAAACGTAATAAGGATACTTTCTAGAAAAACAAAAAATAATCCTTGTCTGATAGGGGAATCCGGCGTTGGAAAAACAGCCGTAATAGAAGGACTTGCTATAAGAATTGTAAAGGGTGATGTGCCTGAAGGACTAAAAGATAAAACTGTATTTTCGCTCGATATGGGAGCTTTGATAGCCGGAGCAAAATATAGAGGTGAATTTGAAGAAAGACTTAAAGCAGTTCTTAACGAAATAAAGCAAAGTAATGGAAGGATAATACTTTTTATAGACGAGCTTCATACGATCGTAGGGGCCGGTAAAACAGACGGAGCTATGGATGCTGGAAATTTATTAAAACCTATGCTTGCACGTGGAGAACTTCACTGTATAGGTGCAACTACTATTGATGAGTATAGAGCTTATATAGAAAAAGATGCGGCTCTTGAAAGAAGATTTCAACCTGTATTAGTAGATCAGCCCACCGTAGAGGATACTATAACTATTTTAAGGGGGCTTAAAGAAAGATATGAAGTATTTCACGGCGTACAAATATCTGACAATGCTTTAATTAGTGCGGCGGTATTGTCAAATAGGTATATTACAGATAGATTTTTACCGGATAAAGCTATAGATTTAGTGGATGAAGCTTGTGCTATGATACGTACGGAACTTGATTCAATGCCGACTGAATTAGACGTAGTTTCAAGAAAAATTATGCAGTATGAAATACAAGAAGCCGCACTTAAAAGAGAAACTGACGAATTATCTAAGGAAAAGCTTATAGAAACTCAAAAAGAACTTTCAGAGCTTAGAGATAAGTTTAAAACAATGAAGCTTCAGTGGGAAACAGAAAAAAGCAGTATAACTTCAATAAGAGAGATAAAAGAAAAAATAGAAAAAGTCAACGCTCAAATTGAAGAAGCGGAAAGAAAATATGATCTTGAAAAGTTGGCCAAGCTCAAGTACGGAACATTATCTGCTTTAAAAAAACAATTAGATGAGGCAGAAAAAAGCAGTAAAGATAAAAAGACATTGAAGTTTCTTAGAAACAAAGTGACAGATGAAGAAATAGCAAAAATCATATCAAGATGGACAGGTATACCACTGTCAAAACTTTTAGAGGGTGAAAGAGACAAGCTTTTAAGACTTGATGAAGAACTTCATAAGAGGGTAGTTGGACAAGATGATGCCGTAAATAAAGTATGTGACGCCATAATTAGATCAAGGTCAGGTATAGCTGATCCCAATCGCCCTATAGGATCATTTCTGTTTTTGGGTCCTACGGGAGTTGGAAAGACTGAACTTGCAAAAGCTCTTACTGAAGCTTTGTTTGATGATGAAAGAAATATGGTACGTATTGATATGTCGGAGTATATGGAGAAGTATTCTGTATCGAGACTGATTGGAGCACCTCCCGGATACGTAGGATACGAACAAGGTGGTCAGCTTAGTGAAGCGGTCAGAAGAAAGCCGTATAGTGTTGTGCTTTTTGATGAAATAGAAAAAGCTCATCCGGACGTATTTAACATTTTACTTCAAGTTCTTGATGATGGACGTCTTACAGATTCTCATGGCAAAACTGTGGATTTTAGAAATACTATAATAATTTTAACTTCGAATATTGGATCAGACTTACTTCTTAGCGGGATTACTTCTAATGGAGAAATACTTGATGAAACTAAACAGAATATAGATAAAATTTTGAAACAGAATTTTAAACCTGAATTTTTAAATCGTCTCGATGAGATAGTATTTTATAAACCGCTGATGAAAAAAGAAGTATATAAAATTATTGATATTTTACTTGAAAATTTGTCCGGTAGGCTAAAGGAACAACAAATATCTATATCCCTTACAGAAAAAGCTAAAGATGTTATAATTGAAAAAGCTTATGATCCTGTATATGGAGCAAGACCTCTTAAAAGATTTATTCAAAGTAAAGTCGAGACGCTCATAGGAAAATTGATTATAGAAGGAAAAATAAAGTCAAATAATAGTATCATTATTGATTCTGAGGACGGAGAATTAAAAGTAAATTTTTAAATTTTAATTTCTATTGTAAATAATAAGCTGTTAATATAAAATATATGTGTTTGTAAAATATTTAAGGAGCGAATGATGAAATTAAAATTTACTAAAATGCATGGCTGTGGAAATGATTATATTTATGTAAATTGTTTTGATCAGAATTTACCTTTCCCAGAAGAATTCAGTAAGAAATTTTCTCATAGACGTTATGGTATTGGATCAGACGGACTGATATTAGTATGTCCGTCTGATGTTGCTGACGCTAAGATGAGGATGTTTAATTCCGACGGAAGCGAAGGAAAGATGTGTGGTAATGGAATAAGGTGCGTGGGAAAATTTTTGCACGATAATAATTTGACAACCAAAAAAAAATTGACAATCGAAACTTTATCCGGTGTGAAAGAAGTTTTATTACTTGATAATAATGATAGTATTGGATTACTAAAAGTAAATATGGGGTCGCCTGTTTTTTGTCCTGGAGAAATTCCAGTTGTTAGTGGCGAAGAGATTATTTTTAAAGATTTTTGTATCGGCAATGTAAGTTACAAAATAACGTGTTTATCTATGGGTAATCCACATTGTGTGGTTTTTGTGAATGATGTAGAAAATATAAATATTGAAAAGATAGGACCTTTGTTTGAAAAAAATAGTATTTTTCCGGAAGGAGTCAATACCGAATTTGTAGAGGTAATAGACGGAAATAATATTAAGATGAGGGTATGGGAAAGAGGAAGCGGAGAAACTTTAGCTTGTGGTACAGGTGCATGTGCAAGTGTGGTGGCTTCAATTAGAAATAAATTTTGTAAGAAAGATGATGATATTATCGTTCACCTTTTTGGGGGAAAATTGACTGTTAAATATAGTGATAATACAGTATATATGACAGGAGAAGCTAAAAAGATATTTGAAGGGGAAGTGGAAGTATGACAAAGTATATTTTTGTTACAGGCGGAGTTGTGTCAGGACTCGGAAAAGGTATAACAGCTGCTTCGCTTGGAAGACTACTGAAATCAAGAGGATTTAAAGTTACAGCACAAAAACTGGATCCGTATATAAACGTTGATCCGGGGACTATGAGTCCTTATCAGCATGGGGAAGTTTTTGTTACAGAAGATGGTGCGGAAACAGATTTAGATTTAGGTCATTATGAAAGATTCATAGACGAGGATTTAAATAAATTTTCTAATCTTACTACGGGAAAAGTATACTGGAATGTTTTACGTAAAGAGAGAAACGGAGAGTATTTGGGGGAAACGATACAAGTAATTCCCCATATTACGAATGAGATAAAAGATTTTATACATTCTGTGGGAAAAAAATCTAATGCCGATATTGTAATTACAGAAATAGGCGGTACTACAGGAGATATAGAAAGTCAGCCATTTTTGGAGGCTATAAGACAAATATCTTTGGAAGCCGGAAAAGAAAACTGCCTTTTTATACATGTAACTTTGGTTCCTTACATAAAAAGTTCCGGTGAACATAAGTCTAAACCAACTCAGCATTCCGTCAAAGAACTTCGTTCTCTGGGAATAAATCCGGATATAATCGTTACTAGATGTAATGAAAAAATCAGCGAAGATATAAGACATAAAATATCCTTGTTTTGTAACGTTAAGCCAGACTGCGTAATAGAAAATCTTACGGTTTCTTCTCTTTATCATGCTCCTACTATGCTTGAAAAAAGTAATTTTTCGGATATCGTATGCAGGGAACTTTCATTAAACTGTCCGCCTTGCGATATGGACGAGTGGGACAAGATGATTAGCAGGATAGATAGCCGAAATAAAACCGTAAAGATAGCTATGGTTGGAAAGTATGTTAAATTACATGATGCATATTTATCTGTAGCGGAGGCCTTAAATCATGCCGGGTTTGAACTTGGAGCAAATATTGACATAAAGTGGGTAGACTCTGAAATAGTAACCGAATATACAGTAAGTGAACTTCTATCTGATTGTGATGGAATACTTGTACCGGGAGGATTTGGAAACAGGGGTATAGAAGGTAAAATTACAGCTGTAAAGTTTGCAAGAGAAAATAATATTCCGTATTTAGGAATTTGTTTGGGTATGCAGGCGGCGGTTATAGAATTTGCAAGAAACGTACTTAATATGAAAGACGCTAATTCCAGTGAATTTAGTAAAGATTCAGATTATATGGTTATAGATTTGATGGAGCAGCAGCAAGGAGTAGTAACTAAAGGCGGAACTATGAGATTGGGAGCCTATCCGTGTAAGATAAGGGAAAACACATTGCTTTATAGGTCTTATGATAAATTGGAAGTTTCTGAAAGACACCGTCATAGATATGAATTTAATAATAAATTTAGAGAAGACTTTGAAAACAGCGGTATGGTTATATCCGGAATTTCCCCAAACGGTATGCTTGTTGAAGCTGTTGAGGTGCCTGAAAATACGTTTTTTGTGGGAGTACAGTATCATCCGGAATTTAAAAGCAGACCAAACAGGGCACATCCTTTATTTAAGAAATTTGTGGAGTCAGCACTTAAGGAGATTTAGTAATGAGGTTAAATGACAACTATCAAAATTTAAAAAAAGATTATTTATTTTCTACTATAAATAAAAAGATTCAAGAATATAAGGATATCAATCCTAATGTAGATATAATTAGGCTTGGCATAGGAGACGTTACAAGACCGCTTTGCCCGGAAGTAGTGGAAGCAATGATTAAAGCTTCTAAAGAAATGGGAGAATCTTTAACATTTAGAGGGTATGGTCCTGAGCAAGGATATTTGTTTTTGAGGGAGTCTATAGCTGAATATTATTCTGAGTTTGGAGTTGATATAAAGGAAGATGAAATTTTCGTAAGTGATGGTGCAAAAAGCGACTTAGGAAATATTTTAGATTTATTTTCAAGTGATAACGTAGTATTAATTCCTGATCCTGTGTATCCTGTTTATGTGGACACTAATATTATGGACGGAAGAAAAATTTTATATATGGACGCAAATAAAAATAATAATTTTTTACCTTTACCTGATTATAATATCAAATGCGATATAATATATATTTGTTCTCCAAATAATCCAACCGGAGCTGTATATGAT
>CAQBRY010000066.1 GCA_948762645.1 uncultured Eubacteriales bacterium
GTCCGGGGGTACGCATGCCTATGGAAAGTGGGCTGCAAGTAAAATAAAATCCAGAAAAAATGTACAGCTTGCAACTGCATTTTTAGGTTTTGTTATGTCGATAGACGATTATTTTGATTGTTTAACCGTTGGAACTGTCATGAAACCGATTAGTGATAAACACAAAATTTCAAGAGCTAAATTTGCATATATAATTGACTCTATGGCTGCGCCGGTTTGTATTATAGCACCAATGTCAAGCTGGGCGGCATCAATCTCATCTTGTATAGATTCTACGGGGCTCAATGGTATGTTAACCTTTATAAAGACTATACCTTATAATTTTTATGCAATACTAACTATTTTATTGGTTGTAATATTATCTTGCACTAAGCTTGACTTTGGTCCAATGGCAAATTTTGAAAAGAACGCTATTGAAACAGGGGATATTTTTACAACTGAATTTAGACCTGAAAATGAAGAATTAAGTAAAACGGAAGTATCGAAAAATGGTAAGATTATAGATCTTGTTTTGCCTATTGGTGTACTTATGGCAATGTCTGTGTTTATGATGGTAGAAACAGGAGGATTCTTTGAAGGAGTACCGCTTATGCAGGCTCTTGGGAAGGGTAATTCCGGATTATCAATTACGATAAGTGCTTTGTTTGCTTTAATTGTTTCTTTAGTAATGTTTATACCGAGGAAATTATTGTCATTTAAAAAGTTTATGGGGGGAGTGTCTAAAGGAGTAGAGTCAATGGTGGCGTCTTTTATTATACTTGCCCTTGCCTGGACAATGAGTGATACATGCCAGGAACTTTTAAATACAGGGAATTATATAGGAGATTTAGTAGAAGCCTCAAATATACCTTTTATGTTTATGCCGGCAATAATATTTATGGCGTCAGGATTTTTGTCTCTTTCCATGGGGACGTCCTGGGGTACGTTTAGTATACTAATACCTATAGTAGTAATGATATGCCAGAAAGTAGCGCCGGATATGACAGTTATTTCATTGTCTGCAACGCTTGCAGGAGCTGTATTTGGAGATCACTGTTCTCCTATATCAGATACAATGATTTTATCAGCTACCGGAGCCGGATGCAGTCATATAGACCATGTTACAACTCAAATGCCTTATTCTGTATTTGTAGCGTGTATTTCCTTCGCTGGGTACATCGCACTTGGCATTACAAGAAGTTTTATGATTTCTTTAGGGATATCAACGTTATTATTAATAGTATGTTTGTCATTTTTAAAATATATGAAGGTAAAAGGAAGGGACTTATCAAATATATTTAATAAGACGGAAAAGATTTTAGAAGTTAAGTAGTGTGGACAAGCTTATCATAAAGACCAATATACTCAGAAGCTGATTTATTGAAACTGTTATCCTGCTTCATAGCTCTTGCCATAAGAGTTTGCCAGCCGCTTTTATTTTTATATCCTTCTAAGGCTCTTGCTATAGCTTTTTTCATATCATAAGGATCATAATTTTTGAATGTGAAACCGGTACCTTTTCCGTCCAGACTATCTTTTACAGTATCTTTTAGTCCCCCCGTCTCTCTTACAATCGGTATACTGCCGTATTTCATGGCAATCATTTGTGAAAGTCCGCAAGGTTCGTATAAAGAGGGCATTAAAAATATATCTGACGCAGCATATATTTTATGGGAAAGCTCCGGTATAAATCCAAAACTTGCGTTGACTCTGCCTTGATATTTAAATTGCATATTTTTAAAGAAATCCTCATATTTTTTTTCGCCCGATCCTAAAATTACAAACTGCATATTATTTTCTTTTATAATTTCTTCAATAATTTTAATTATAAGATCAATGCCTTTATGTGAAGTTAATCTCGTAACCATAGCAATTAGAGGAGCGGTACTATTTTCTATAAGATTTAGCCTTCTTTGCAGGGCTATTTTATTTTGTTTTTTTGATGTAATATTTTTTACTGAATAATTTTTATAAATTAGTTTGTCTGTATTTGGATTATATATTTTTTCATCTATACCATTGAGTATTCCGGATACTTTCCATTTTCGGGATTTTAAAATGCCGTCTAAATTATATGAGTAAAAGGGATCCATTATTTCTTCTGCATAAGTTTTGCTTACGGTCGAAACAAAATGAGCAGTTTCAATTCCTCCCTTCATAAAGTTTATACATCCGTCATATTCGAGAAGGGAAATAGATTCCTGCGGAGCTCCCACTATTTCTTTCATAATATCTTTTGAGTATTTTCCTTGGTACTGTATGTTATGGATAGTAAATAGGGTTTTGATATTTTCATATTTCGAAGTATTAGAGTAATATAAGCTTAAATATACAGGTACAAGCGAAGTTTGCCAGTCATTACAATGTATTATGTCCGGATAAAAGTCAATATGTCTGATAAACTCAAGTATTGCTCTTGAAAAGAAGACAAATCTTTCTGCGTCGTCGAAGTGACCGTATATACCGTTTCTTTTAAAGTAATATTCATTGTCCAGAAAATAATACTTTACATTTTCATATTCATATTCAAATACGCCGCAGTATTGATTACGCCAGGATACGGGTACGTAAAAATTTTTCAGATACTTAAAATTTTTTTTAAGATCGTACGGTATATCTTTGTAAAGCGGTAAAATAACTCTGCAATCTGTATTTTTTTTATTAAGATATTTAGGGAGCGTCCCGGAGACGTCTCCAAGACCTCCCGTAGAGATAAAAGGTATAGCCTCGCTGCTGCAGAAAAGACATTTCATAAAAATTACCGCCTATTTTCATATAATTTTCGACTTGCTTATATATACAGGATAAGATTTAAAACCCATAAATTTTCTCCCCATATTTATAACCGTATCTTCATCTACAATTGTATAGCTTAACTGACAATTATATCCGATACGGGTACCGCTCATAACTATACTGTTTGATATACAGGAATTTTTCCCTACATGTACTCCTTCAAAAAGTATACTTCCCGTCACTTCACCGTCTATGATACATCCATTTGAAATCAAAGAATTTTTAACTTTACAATTTTCAGTATATTTTGCAGGAATATTGTTGTATGTTTTAGTGTAGATTGGATTTTGCGAGTTAAATAGTTCGCGTTTTATATTTTCGTTTATAAGGGACATATTAGAGTTGAAATATTCTAAAAGCGACGATATCTTATACGTAAATGAATTTATTTCATATCCGTATATTTTCATTGTATTAACGCTGTTTTGAATTACGTCTCTTTTAAAGTTTGTATATCCGTGGCTTTTACATACGTTTATAATATCTATAAGTAAATTTTTATTAAATATCATCATATCCAGGCTAACATATGAATCCTGACTGCTTTTATTACAAGGAGAATCTATTAAAATATTTTTTACTCTGTAAGTTTTATCCATACATAATACGGTAGATTCCGGCGTATTTTCTAAAAATTTATTTTCTTTGCGACAAATGATAGTAATATCTGCATTTTTTTCTATGTGAGATTTTAAAACGTCGTTATAGTTGATATTGCAGATTAAATTACAGTCGCATAAAAGGACGTAATTTTCTTTTGATTCTACTATAAAATCTTTTATTGAATAGAGCATATCAATTCTGTTTGTGGGAGTATCACTACCGTTTATATGCGGGGGAAGTACGAATAGACCGTCGTTTATTCTTGAAAGATTCCAAGGTTTTCCTGAACCTAAGTGATCCATAAGTGATTTGTAATTATTTTTTACGATTACTCCGACTCTGTTAATGCCTGAGTTCGACATATTAGAAAGAGGGAAATCAATTAATTTATATTTACCTGCAAAGGGAACTGACCCCATAGTTCTAGACTGAGTTAATGCACCAAGGGATTTTTCTCCGATACTTGAAAAAATTATACCGATTAAATTTTTGCCTCTCATATAGCTTTTGTCACATCCATATTGCCTTTATCTTCTTTTGCGAAAGATAAATCACAGTCGTTTTTTATAATACTATTTTGATCAATAACTGTTATATTATGTTTATTTTTGGAATTTTTATTACAATGTTTTACTGCTAGTTTAGTACCTATTTTTGAATTTTCATTTATAACTGTATTTTCGCACACTATAGAGTAGTCGATTATACAGTTACTTTTTATTTTAGCCCCGGGCATGATAATGGAATTACAAATTTCAGAATATTTTTCAACGCAAACCCCCGGAAAAATAATGGAATTTTTAATATTTCCATGTATACTGCACCCCTCCGCAACAATACAGTTTTCAATTTTAGATTGACTGGATATATAATGAGGAGGCATATTAGGACTATGAGAATAAATATTCCAGTTTTTATCATTAAGATTAATACCCGTATTGGGATTCAGAAGGTCAAGATTTGATTCCCAAAAGCTTTGTATGGTACCGACGTCTTTCCAATATCCCCCGAACTTGTATGCATACATTTTGGCACCTTGAGAGAGAATTCTTGGCATAATGTCTTTACCGAAGTCATTAGATGAATCTTTTATATTTTCGTCTTCTATTAAATAAGATTTAAGTTTATCCCATTTAAAAACATATATACCCATGGAAGCTTTTGTACTTTTGGGTTTTTGGGGTTTTTCATCAAATTCATATATTAATCCGTCTTTATGAGTGTTAAGGATACCGAATCTTTTTGCCTGATCAAGCGGAACGTTTATTACTGCAATAGTGCAGTCCGCATTATTTTTTTCATGAAAAGCAATCATTTTTGAATAGTCCATTTTATATATATGATCTCCGGATATTATCAGGACGTGTTCGGGATTATATCTTTCTATATAGTGTATATTTTGATATATGGCGTTTGCAGTACCTTTATACCAGTCGCCGCCCCCGCTCTTTTGGTACGGAGACAATATTTGCAGTCCGCCGTCCATTAAATCAAGATCCCAGGGCTGTCCGTTACCTAAGTATTCGTTTAAAACAAGGGGCTGATATTGAGTAAGCACTCCGACTGTCTCTATGCCAGAATTTACGCAGTTAGAAAGAGGGAAGTCTATAATGCGATATTTTCCGCCGTATGGGATAGCGGGTTTAGCCAGTTTTTCAGTAAGTATGCCGAGCCTTTTACCTTGTCCGCCCGCCAAAAGCATAGCGACGACTTTTTGTTTTGGATACATCAAATATACACCTCCCAATATTATAAATTTTGAAATTTAAATAATTAAGAATTTTTTTGGTCATGTAATTTTTTTTCGCTGTTTATCATAGGACTAAATTTTTTATAAAGTTTCAAGAACATAACCGACATTCCCTCAATATCAAGTTCCACCGATTGATCGTGACCGTGAAAGGGGATTTTTTTTGAAAAAATACTTTCTTTCTTACGATCCCGATTCCCTCCAAATTCCTTATAATCTGAGTTGAAGACTTCTTTATATTCACCGTGAAATGGAATGCCGATTCTGTATTTTTCTCTTTTTACGGGGACAAAATTACATATTATTATGATTTCATTTTTATTTTTATCTATTCTCCTGAAACTTATTACATTTTGTTTATAATCATCATTTGATATCCACGAAAAACCTTCCCAGGAAAAGTCAACTTCCCATAAAGGACTGTTTTCCAGATAAAAATGATTAAGACTTTTAAAAAAAGTTTGTAATTGCCTGTGTTTCGGAAAATCAAGAAGACCCCAGTCTAACTGATTTTCAAAGTCCCACTCTTTAAATTGACCTATTTCAGTACCCATGAAAGTGAGTTTTTTTCCGGGGTGGGCTATCATATAAGACATGAACGTCCTTACAGATTGAAATTTTTCATCGTAATTTCCCGGCATTTTATTAATCAAAGATTTCTTGCCATAGACTATTTCATCGTGGGAAATAGGAAGTATGAAATTTTCTGAAAAGGCGTAAAAAAAAGAGAACGTAATTTTATCGTGATGATAGCTTCTATATATTGGGTCCATACTTATAAACTGAAGCATATCGTTCATCCATCCCATATTCCATTTGTAATTGAATCCAAGTCCGCCGGAGTACGTGGGACGCGAGACCATAGGCCAAGACGTAGATTCTTCAGCTATCATAATGGCATGAGGAAAGTGTTTAAATATGACTTCATTAAGTTTTTTAAGGAAGTCTATGGCTTCAAGATGCTCTTTGCTCCCGTACTTATTTTTAACCCACTGACCTTCATTTCTGCTGTAGTCAAGGTATAGCATAGATGCTACGGCGTCAACTCTAAGTCCGTCTATATGGTATTTATCAAACCAAAATACAGCGCTCGAAATTAAAAAGTCTATGACTTCCTTTTTCGAATAATCGAATATTAATGTACCCCACTGCTCGTGCTGACCTTTTTTAGGATCTTCATATTCATAAAGATAAGTACCGTCAAATTTTGCAAGAGAATGAGCGTCTTTTGGAAAATGAGCAGGGACCCAGTCGATTATTACACCGATATTTTCCATATGACATCTGTCAATAAACGCCATAAAATCGTGGGGAGTGCCGTATCTTGACGTTGGAGCAAAATATCCGGTTACTTGATATCCCCACGAGGCGTCGTACGGATATTCGCATATCGGCATTAATTCTATGTGTGTATATCCCATTTTTTTGACGTAGGGAATAAGGGAGTCGGCAAGGCTTTTGTATGAAAGAGTATTGCCATTGGGATGTCTTTTCCAGGAGGATAGATGAAGTTCATATATATTTATAGGCTCATTATAATGATTGCATAGTTTTCTTTTATTATTCCATTTTTCATCGTTCCAATTATAACCGTCTATGTCGTAAATTTTGGAAGCGTTGTTGGGTCTTGTTTCAAAGTGATATGAGTAAGGATCGGACTTTAAAAAAATTTTATTTTCGACGGTTTCGATACTATATTTATATATCGTATACTTAGGAAGATGAGGATAGATACATATTTCCCATGTACCGGTTTTATCAATTTTTTTCATTTTATTTATATTTCTGTCCCAACCGTTGAAGTCGCCGACTATGGACACAGATCTTGCATTAGGAGCCCAAACTCTAAATACGCTGTTAAGATTTTTATTTATAACGATATTATGATTTCCGAAATAATTATATAAGCGATAATTTTCATCTTTATAAAAATCTATTTCTAGTTTAACATCCTTATTTTGCAAGATACGGTTCCTCCTGTTTTTTTAGATGATGTTTATAAATTTATTCAAGTAAAAAGAGTATATAATGAGTTTGCTTACTTTTACTTCTTCGCATTTTTCAAAAGCATTTTTATATATATTTAACTGTCTTGAATACTTGTTTGATAAATCGTTTATATTATCTGTTTTATCGGTTTTGTAGTCTACGATTGTATATTCGCCATTATCATCTTCAAAAATGCAGTCTATAGACCCTATTAATATAGGACTTTCTTCTTCAGTATAGATATTTTGGGAAGAATCTTCGGACTTATCCGTATAGTTGACGGTAAATCTATATTCTCTGTATAGTTTTTTGGCTTTTAAAATTTTTTGTCCAATATTACTGCTAAAGAAATTGCGAATAGATTCCTTGTTTATAGCATTAATTTCATTTTGCGTCATTATACCTTTTTTTACCATATCAGATAAATACTCGTCCAAATTTTCTACTGCTTTATTATAGTTTGCAAAATACATGAAATTATGTAGTATAGTTCCTCTTTCATCGGGACTTATATTAATCTTAGACATAAAGGCTGGTCTTGATAAAGCGATATTTTCTTTCCAACTATCTTTTTTGAGTAAATTAGTAGCGGTAATTTTAAGAGGTATTTTATTGGCGTCTGAGTATGGATATACAAAGTTAAATCTTTCATTTATTTTATTTATTAGGTCGTCTTGAAAATTTAAATTTACAGTTTGTTTTTCTAAAGATTTTTTTTTGATTATATTATTGTTTCCTGAATAGAATAAGTTTATATCGAAAATATTGTCTTCATCATTTTTTATTAAATTTGGTATTTTATCAATTTTTTCGTATAGTATTTTTCCTGACTTACTTTTTAAAGCACATAAAATTATCCAGTCTAAAAAGCAATTGCAGTTTTTAATGATATAGGGAGATATATTGCTGCTTATATCATTTAGTTTACACATTTTATTAATGTATTCGTCAATATTTTCCACGTGCGATACAATTATAAGTTTTTGTTTTGCCCTTGTCATGGCGACGTATAGTATTCTAAGATTTTCTGCTATTTCTTGTTTGTGCAGACCTATTTTAATGGCTTGTCTTTGCAGGTTGTTAAAGCTTATAATATTTTTTTCATCCTTTAATTTAAAACCGATTCCTAGATTTGGATGTATAAGAACTTTTTTATTGTCCGTATTAAACTGCCTCGAACATCCGGCTAAAATACATACTGGAAATTCCAGACCTTTAGATTTGTGTATGCTCATGATGCGTACTTCATCTGATAGTTCGGATATGATATTTGAGGAGGAAACAGGATTAATTTTTTTATCTATTAATTTATCTATGAATAAGAGAAATTCGGATAGATCTTTACAAATATCGTTTTGATATTTTTTTGCAAAATCAAGAAATATTCTAAGATTCGATAATTTATTGTTTCCCTTTGGCACGGCTCTTATAATTTCTGTATAGCCCGTATCTGAGTATATGTGATTTATAAGTTCATAAACCGGCATTACTGCTGCGAGGGTTCTATATGAATTGATTTTATCCATAAATTTTTTACATTCTTTATTTCCAGAATCTGCAAGATCTTTTATTGCGAAATATATGGGGCAGTCTTTTTTAGAAAGTCTTATATTGCTCAGACCATCCGGGGTAAATCCGAATATAGGGCTCATTAGAGTTGCTATTATAGGTATGTCCTGAATAGGATTATCGATAGTTTTTAAGATGGAAAGTATAGTTGATATTTCATAAGTGTCAAAGAAATTTTCTCCTAGATCTATAAAGCAAGGAATACCCATTTTATTTAGCTGCTGGGAGTAGATTTTAGCACTGCTTTTTGTAGATCTTAGTAGTATACAAATATCGCTGTATTTTAAGGGACGTACAGTATTTTTATCTTTTATCATATATTTTTTATCAATCATATCAGATATTAAATTTGCTATTCGGCGGGACTCTATTATTTCACTTGAATTATTTTGATGATCTTTCTTGCCATATATTAATTCTAAAGAAACATTACTTTGATTTTGATTTATGTTTTCATCGCAGCAAACCAGGTATTCTTCATGGCTGTATGATATGTCCGAGGTTTTTTCATTCATTAGATTTTTAAATATAAAATTGACTAGATTTATAATTTTTTCATTACTCCTAAAGTTTTTATCGAGTATTATTTTAGCAGGATAGATGTCAAGATCCGGAATATAGGTACTATACTGATTTTTTTTATTTATAAAGTTTTCCGGTCTTGCCTGACGAAATCCATATATACTTTGTTTAACATCGCCGACTATAAAAAGATTTTTTTCATCTTTGGAAATCATTTTAAATATCATATTTTGAGTTTCGTTGGTGTCTTGATATTCATCAATCATTATTTCCTCAAATTTTTTTGAAAGTTCTATAGCAAGCGGACTTCTTATAACATCGCCTTTTTCATTTTGAACTGTTAATAATTTTAAAGTCCACTTTTCAAGATCGTTAAAGTCAGCGATATTTTTTTCTTTTTTTAAATTATCCAGACGCTGTCCGAATCTAATCACCAGTTCAAAAAGTTTTTGTACCAGCGTATACATTTTTTTAAGAGTATTTTTGTTTTGATTTGAGTCATATAAAAATGTTTTTGTTAACGGGACTTTTTTATCTGGATTTGACAATTTGAAAATTGCATTTCCATTACAAACATAATCAAAAGTACCACATTCGACTGTTTGAAGGTTTTGATCATCATCAAATCGCTTATTTCCATATTCTTGACGGCCACGATTTCCACCGCCGCCACCACCACCGCGGTTACCGCCACCA
>CAQBRY010000067.1:0-7152 GCA_948762645.1 uncultured Eubacteriales bacterium
ACAGGTTTGTTGCCTTGTAAAATTAATTCTGTTAATTTTTCTAGAGTACAAAATTCTTCAGGAATATAATACAATTCATTATCCCATGCTATAAATTGGCTTAAACTTTCCAATAATGATATACTATGAGGAATTTCATTAATGCCAAAAGAGGCCCAATTTAATTCACGTATTTTACCAAGTATTTCCAACTCTTTAATTGTAGGAATATATCCTTTATCAATTTCCATTAATAAATAATAAATTTTTTTGTCATTATACATAATATAATAATTCCTTTTTATTAATTTTATTAATACAATAAATTCATACAAAAAATCAAATTAGAGCTTCAATAAATTAATCTAAGAATAGTAACGAAAAAGGCGAAAAATTTGATCAATCAACTCTTCTGTCCTTCCTCCACTCTTTCGTTCCAATTCTGATTCTGCATATATTGTAACGTGATCATAATCAACTATGTATTTAGAATATTTGTATATTTCCTTCTCAAAACTTGCCATTTTTTTATCAACAGTTCCTGCCTTAGAATTTTTTTCAAATTCTTCTGAACTTATTTCAGAGTAAGCAAAAACTGTTACCACATGATTTTTAAACCATTTTTTACAAATACTAAAAATACCAATTAAACTAGCTACTAATACACAGTGTTTATCCTCTTCCTTCATAATATAATATCTAAATGGTTTCGTTAACTTTTTATCTATTATTTCACAAACATCAAAAGCATATAATGTTTGATTGTTTTCATACATGACCCAACCCTTATTCTCATAATCAATATAATATGCAGGACCAGTCATTCCCATATCTTGATTTTTAATTTTCCGTTTTATGTACTGTTGCTGTTCTTTATGAATTTTCTCTAAATCAATAATATACTTAGGGTTTTTCATATAAAATTTATCCATAAATTTTTGAGAAAAATCTTCTTTCAAGGATGCAATGTTTACATTGTCAGAATGATAACCCTCTTTTTCATATAATTTCCAGAGTTCTTTCTCTTTCAAATTTTTTATTTTATCATAACATAAATCAACTTCGGGTTCTGCCTCATCTGAAATTAAGTTTACAAGATCTTGTTCATTTAGATTTGGATTGTCTAAAAAAAATTGTTCAATATTAATACCCCGTTTATGATATCCATCCATTCTATATATATCACATAATTCTTCATAACTTTTATTGAATAAATCTAAAGAAGATAATTGATGTCTAGTACTAGCTTCATTTAATATGTGTTTCCTAAGATATTCACATTGTGCTTTTTTATACTCCATAACAGCATACCAAAATCTTTGAAATTCATTTTTAATCTTACGTTTTTCCTCTAAAATTTCTGCACGTACTTTAACCAACTTATCTGCATCTCCAGCCGCCTCATCTTCTCTTAATTTAAAATCATATTCTTTTTCCTTTAGTTCTTGCATATATTCTATTTTATATTTATCCAATAGTTCTTTCTTAGGTATATATTGACATATCATTTCATCTCTATCTGTTTCATCTTGCATTCTTGATGTATACTTTGGTATGATATGAGCTTGTAGTTTTCCCATCTCATTAACTGCTTGTATTATCTCATCTTTCCCTGAAGCAGCATTGCCCGAAATAATAAATAATTTAGGTTCGTTTTTCTTTTTAGCATCTAATTTGATTTTCCCATTTAAAACACCAAGTATCACATTCTCTATTTGTATTTGAGCATAATCATATAGATTATTAGACCTACTAGGATTTAAAATCACCCTATCAAATAAAGCTATATTTTCTATATAAGTACGATAAATTGCCGTTGCTTTGTTAAACCTATCCATTGTTTCATTTACTGAAGAATTTCCTCTTTCACTTGCAATTTTCTCATATGAAGATAATTTAGGAATTTCTCTAAAAAGAAATAGTGCCAAAACTGATTTAGGAAAACATTTTTTTAATTCTTCTACTACTCTTACATCATTAATTATAATTATTGGTGAATTACCACACTGCAAATTATCTCTTATACTTTTACTTGATAAGCCATATTGTTTGCCATAAGTCTGATATCTTAAATCACAATAATATGGTATTATATCACAAGATTTAACATCTACTGTTTTTCCTTTCAACATATTTTCTATTTCTTCAATTCTATATGATCTTGTAGTGTACTTAGAAATTTTTATAGGATGAAAAATTATTTTTTTCTTAGAATATAACTTTTCTTCTAGTTCCATAATCCGATCAATGACATATGATTTTCCACTCATTGATGGTCCTGTTAATGTAATAATAAATGCATTATTTTGACTTTTCATTTGTGCATTCATATTATTCCCCCATATTCTATATAAACTGATTATTTTTTATGATTATAAACATAATTTTCTGTAATCTCCAATATTTATTGACTAACTATTTAATTTTCTATATATAATATATAACGTATTACTTCAATATTATTTAAACATATATAAATTTTATTAGCAAACAAATAACACTTAAAAAAACAAAATTTTATTATAAGTTATCATTAAAAAATAACAATAATATTATATAAATTTCACAAAAATAGTATAATTATATAAATTAACTTATATATTTTTTATTCGGTTTTATTAGCAAATGCTTCTTTTACACGAATTGAAAATTTCGTTATCTCATTATCCCATTCTGGTGAGTTTAGCATATATTCTAAATCAGGGGTGACTTCAAATGCACCAAATTCTTTGTTACTAACTTCTTTTGGTAATTCACCTGTTTTTGCATATTCTTTAATTTCATAAGGATAAAGTACTAAATATTTTGAATTTTTAAGTTCCGATAAATCGAATTCTTCTGAAGTTACTACGAAATATAAATCAACAAAACATTTTGCTTTAATATGAGTACCATCTGGCAATACTCGCATTGAATCTATCGGTTGCGATGTTAATCTGCTTTCAAAATTAAAACTATAGAACTCATCTGACTCTAAACGTAAGCTAGTTGCAAAATTAGGATATCTTGCTTCATTCCATTTTCCAAGATAAATAATTTTATCCTTATTAATACTAGTCCAACTACTATTTTTAGAATGTCCCTGCTCAGCTTCTTCTACTGTATATAATTCTTCTGCAATTTCCCTAGAAGCACCTGTTATAGTATCTCGATCAGTAATCGCAATATGTCCACCTACCGATTTATCCCACATCCCTTGATTATCTTTGGCATTAACACTTCTTTTATGAATAAGAATACGACCTTCTCTATCAAAAACCAATGCCCACATAACAAGTTTATAGTTATCACTTCCATAAAAAGAATCTCTTGGCATTTGTCCAATAATGGCATGATTTGACATATAATTATATATTATCTCCTTGCGATTTCCTTTTTTTGTTTCTTCTATGCAATATTTCGAATTTTGAAAAGATTCGAAATATCTAATATATTCATTGAATAAGCAAAAACGTTTATCATCTTCTACAGAACTTAATAAACTATTTCCCACGTATAAAAATCTATTGACATTCAAAGTATTTATTGGATCTATATTAGCATAATAAACGTCATCAACTTTAATCATTTGTATAGGAATGGGATGAAAAACACTTTTTATCTTGAAACGTTGACTAAATTCTGACATCTCAGAAAATTGTTTTAATTTTTCACTTCTTTCTACATAGGCTTCTTTAGATGCATAATCTTTTATTAATTTAAAATCCCGTTTCTCTTTTTCTAAAAGAATATCTAAAATACTTTCCAAACAAAATTTTCTCAATATCTCAGATGAAATATCAAAATCACATTTCAGACCATTTTCCTGTCTTAATATAACTGAACTTTTTTCCATTTCTTGAAAATCTAATTTAAATGATATAAAAATTTTTTCCCTTGTAAATACAATAAGATCTTCAATAGTATGTACTTCTTTTAACTTTTTTTCAATAACTTCATCAAGTTGTTTATTATAACTTTTATTACATTTGCTCAAATTAAAATAATCTCTTTTATTTATATAATAATCAAAAATTTTGCTTTTATCAAAAAGTGCGTTAGCTAATTCCTTATACCTATTTTTCATTCTATCAATGATTTCTTTTAATAATTCTGTTAGTTCTATACCCCTAGATACTAATTCTTTGCATATATTAAAAGCATATTTTTCTTCATAAAGAGTATCTAAATCTTTTCTACAAATATCTTCGGTAGGCTCAATACTTGAAATTATGTTTTTATCAATTTTATATTTTTGAAATTCATTAACAAAGTATTCTCTTAGCTTTATAGTAGAATTATCTCTAGTTTCCATTAACATTGCAATTGGATAATTAATACTTTCTGTACTCAATCCTGAAACTAAAGAATTTGAATATAAAGTTGGATCTGATTCTGCTATAATCGAAATTATATAATTGCTTTCAATATATTTTTTAAATAGTGATAATTTTATTTTTTCACTATTCCATGAAATTTCAAATGCCGTAGTGCCTAACATTCTTAACTCTTTTTTAGAATTTAAAATTTCTCTCTCAATATCTTCTTTTGTTACCAAATACAGACTTTTATTATTAATATCAAAATCTTCCATAATTTACCTCATATCATTTTAATTATCTTTTAACTTTTTTATATTAAACCTTGTATAATAAAAATATAATTTTTAATAAATTTCGCTCTATTTATTTTTATCTTTAACCTTTTATTCTAATTTAATTTTTAAATTACAGTTATAAAAAAGCACACAAATACTATTAACTATTGCCTTTATATTACATTTAAAAGTTTTTAATAACCTGTTTTTTAGTTTATTTTTTTATATAATGCTGCCTTTATAGCATCTGCTGATATTGCTGACAGTATGTTTTCAAGTTTTTTTCACAGTCCCTTGCTATTGTTTTTCTTATCCTTTTAAGGCTCTGACCGTACAAACTTTGTACAATACACAATACTGCCAGAGCTATTTTTTTAACATCTGCATATTTTTTGCACATGTTCTTTCTGCAGTTGTATTATAATCATCCCCGAATGTAAAATACAGATGCAAGTGGATCTGGTTTTCCACTCCCCAGTACCCTCTTACTGCTTTGGAAAAAAGTTCCACATCCACTGGCAGACTGCTTATGTAATACCTTTTTTCTTCCACTGTTTTGCCATTCGGCTTTTCCAGTTTTTTTACCATTCCAAATGTTGCAAGCCCTTTCTATTTCTTTTTGTCTTCGTACCTCCTGGTTTCATCTGTCTGGTAATATTCCCTTGTTACTATGCCCATGCTCTTTTCCCACTGCTTTCTTATTAATGTCTTGGTGTTTTTTCTAGCCCTTCCAGTGTTTCCCCTGAAAAATATTTCTGCACTTCTTTATAAAACAAAAAATGGTTCCCTTTTAATACTGCCACATAGTCCCCCTTTTCTACGTATAACTGCCTCTGCAGTTTCTTTCTGGATATTAAGGGCATCTATGTTACAACCTTTCCTTTTAAATCCATTTTCCCAGCAGTACAGACCCTGTAGGGATTTTATTTGTTTTTTCCTTTATAAATTCCTGGTCTATGCAAAAACCACAGCCTGATGAATATAAATTTAATGTATGCAGTGCATTTATATCCCCTTTACTGCCAGATACCCTTTTTGAAGTCCTGTTTTCCTTCCTGTCCATATCCCTTAACAACAGTGTGTACATCATTTCCCAGTTCCTCCAGTGACTGTACAACAACTTGGTAAAAATATATAGCATCAATACCACCTACCACTACCCTTACAGTATCAGAAGATGGTACACCATCAGGATGTTCCAGGTATTTTTTAAGCCACTTTTCTCTCTGCTATACAAAATCCGCTATCTCTTCCCATTCATTGCAAACCGCAAAAAAACCAAGGATACATATAAAAATATATCCTGGAGTTTATGTTTTACATAAAACAGATGCCTGTAATCTGGTACTTTCGCTACCTTTTTTGAAAAACAGTGTGTAAAATATTATTCCCTGTAATATCCTTTACCCCAATGCTGTAATCTTTTAATGTTTTCTGTATATCTCCGATTTTCCCTGATTTGCGTGCCATATTTTTTCCTCCTAGTATATTATACACAGGACACTTTGATGGGTAAAGAATTTGCAGAAACACATTAATTTTTAATTTTTATCTATACTATTGTAAATATAAATAACTCACTTTTTCTAAAATTATATATTAATACTAGTACAAATCCTCACTTTCTCTGATTAAGGTATATCTTTCTCTTTTACAAGAATAATACATTTCTATATGTATAAAACTAAATACATTATTTAGAATCCCTGCCCTTTTGTAATATTTTGTATAATTATAGCACTATACTATACAAAATACAATTACTTTTTGTAAAAAAATCAAAATAAATGTCTATACTTATAATCAAAGCAACAAGTATACACTAATTACAACAAAATATGTCTATTTTCAACTAATAAAATTATGTTGTATAAACACTAAACTGCTAACCTGCCCAAAACATAATTACTTCTATATTTTTTTTAATAAACCTCTCTTAATAAACAAATATACCATTTTAGCATCAAAACCTGTGATATGATAAACTATTAGAGGGGAAGCTGTTACGCTTCCCCTCTGACTATAACTTTCTGGACTTTCCTGCTATTTAATACTAGTTTATTACATCTACTACAAGATTTATGTTTTTACTTACTACTTATACTTTTACTGTTTCATTTCCATGCCGTACAAATTTCATTCCATTATACAAGCTCGTTTCACCTACATTCTTTATAGATTATTTACAGCTTCGTTTGCTTTCTCATAATCAATTTTTCCTCTTTTTGTAAATGGGTCCAGTATGCTGTCTGCACTTTTTATAGAATTGGCGACAGTTTTATAACCAGATATTACAAACCCCTCACTTAACAGTCTGTATATTGCCAGAAATAAAATTTTAAAGCATTCATCTTTATTACTAATACGTTCATTATTAAAAAGAAAAGAAGAAAAGTCAGAATTAATGGCATTAAATATCATATCTATGGTATCAAATACCTTTCTGAATTTATCTTCTAGTATATCTTTACCAAATTCAAGGACTTTATTTTCTACCTGGTCATTAAGTTCTGTACCTTTTTGGTATAGCTGGTCTAATTTGTCTTTGCTTTTCTTAAAACCTTTTAATAACACTTACACTATTCTCCACAGCATAG
>CAQBRY010000067.1:7252-9648 GCA_948762645.1 uncultured Eubacteriales bacterium
TCTTTGCTTTTCTTAAAACCTTTTAATAACACTTACACTATTCTCCACAGCATAGTTAGAAAATTAAGATTTTCATTTAATTTATTTTGTATATTTCTCTCATTATACATCCATAGCTACTAAGATTCTTTCTTTAACATATCCTAACTTTCTAATATCAAAATCACATATTAAATGCCACCTAAAATCATCCTTTCTAAAATTTATTCCTGTTATATTTCTGATATGACAATATAAACTTTCAAGCAAAAACTTTCCGCATATTAAATTAAATTCATTATTATGTTTCTTGTAATAACTTATTTTTATTTTCTCCACCTCTGATTCTGCTAGGTTATTTAAAGCTAATATATATTTTTTATAGTCTTCAAAAGCATGAGGTTTTTCATATCCATCTTTTTCATCTATAAAAAGATATGGCGAACGAGAAACGCTTTTTTCTTGTGGATACTCTTTTTTCACATAGCAATAGTAAAAAAACAATCTACTTGCTTGTTTTACAATTTTATTTTTCCAGTTATCAAAGTCTACTTTTAATTCAACCTCATTATCTGAACATTTTAATTGTCCTTTGGCAAACTTCTCACTTGCTTTTTTATCAATAAAATAATTTTCTATATTATAAGTTTCCAAATATATAAAATTAGGATTTTCAATCATTTCATCTTGATAAATATACCAGTCAAAATCCCCATCAGCAATATAAATATTTTTTATTTTAGGGTTATCCTTATTAACCAGTCCAAATTCATTAAAATATTTTTTTAATTCAACTTTACCTCCAACACCTAAAATTTTTACTATTTTATATTCTTTTCCAAGTAACCTTTTAAAAATAGTTTCGTATTCAAATTCTTTTCCTTTATCTTCTACAAATATATTTATATCATTTAAATCAGAAAAAAATAAATATTCAGTTGCCTTCGCTTCTGACGAATACATCAATTCATCTGTATTTTCCATAATTTATCACCTAATCAACATATTTCTTTTCAAGTTTAACTGTTTTGTCCCTGTTTTTTCCTATAATTTCTGGGGCATGTGTAGCAAAAATTAATTGTATATTTTTATTAATTTCCAAAGTTTTTTCGACAAATATTTTTTGCCAAAAAAGGTGAAGCGACAACTCTGGTTCATCAACAACAAAAATACCTGAAGTACTACTCTTAACTTTAAAAATTAAATTTGCAAAAAAGGTTATTAATTGTTTTTCGCCAGAGGATAAATATTGTATACTAATAGGATTTTCACTATATTTAGTCGTAAAATAAACATGCCCTATAGAACTGATTTTAATTTCTTTTCCATCCTCACCAGTGTTAATAAAATCATTCATAGTTTCTATAAATTTTTCTATAGGCTTTCTAATATAGGCTTTTTGTTTTTCGGTTTCTTCTGCAAGAGAAACTATTTTTTTGATTTTAAGTACTTCATTCATTTTTAATACAGTAGTAACTGGAATTTTATCTTTATTTTCACTAATATCATTGCATATGCTATCAAAAAATTCTGCAAAATGTATTTCTTCGTTCTTATTTATTAATGATAAATCTTTTAATATTTTTATATAAGCTGTCTTTGTTTGACTAATACTATTAATATTATTAGCTTTCTGGCTAATAATTTCATTAAATAAATCATGTGGATCAGTATACCGTTCATTTACATCTAAGGATGATTTTAGTATATTGTTCCTAAATTTATCACTAATATCCGAAATTTCGGAATTAATTTTTTTGCAACTGTTCTCTATTAATTTCTCTATTTGTACCATAGCTAAATCTTTATTAAAGTACTCATCAAAAGTATCATCAACAAAAAAATTCCTATTTCTGGGATAATAATACACATCATCATCATTTTCAAAATCATATACCATTGACGAACGGTTTAACGGAAGATAAACATAATTAAAAATTTTTTTAATCTCAGACAAAATTTCATATCTGCTAAAATAGTATCTCATCTTTTCAAAATCTCTGTCTTTTAACCTGCTTTCTTTAATAATATCAATTCTTTCAATTTTGTAACTTTGCCCTCTAAATGTGATTAAAATTTTTGCGTTTTCTTGAACAATCACTATTTCCTGCACACTGTTTATATTATTTTTAGGTGCATACTCCAATATAATTTTCCTAAAATCATAAATGAATAATTTATATATCTGCCCTGTAATTATGGCTTCTGTAATATTTAAAATTGTAGTTTTACCGCATCCATTTAAACCATATATGAAAGTAACATCTGAATTAAAAACAATATTATTATAATTATAATGTCCATAAAGCTTTTCTATCTGTAACCGTAATAGTTTCATATAAATCTCCTCTGTACTATTTATTTTTCTCATTATATCACCTTTCCTCATATATTACTATACATATTTTTAACCTATA
>CAQBRY010000068.1 GCA_948762645.1 uncultured Eubacteriales bacterium
CTGCTGAGGATTCTTATAGTAGACTTATTTTCCCATCTTTAGAAAGAGAAATTAGAAATGAGCTTACTGATAAGGCAAGTGTGCAGGCTATAAAAGTATTTTCGGTGAATTTAAGGCAGCTTTTGATGCAGCCGCCTGTTAAAGGAAAAGTAACCATGGGGCTTGATCCAGGGTATAGGACAGGCTGCAAAGTGGCGGTAGTTGACGGTACAGGCAAAGTTTTAGACACTAACGTTATTTATCCCACTCACTCAGAAGAAAAGATATCTAAGTCTAAGGAAATTATTAAGGCTCTTATTTTTAAACATAATGTTGAAGTTATAGCTATAGGCAACGGTACGGCCTCTAAAGAAACAGAAATATTTGTTTCTGAAATTATAAAAAGTATTGATAAAAAAGTATATTATATGATTGTAAATGAAGCCGGAGCATCAGTATATTCTGCGTCAAAATTGGCGGCTAATGAATTTCCAGAGTTTGATCTTACGCTCAGAAGTGCTATATCAATCGCAAGAAGGCTGCAAGATCCTCTGGCGGAGCTTGTTAAAATTGACCCTAAATCTATAGGAGTGGGACAATATCAACATGACATGAAAAAGAAATACTTGGATGAAGCTCTAAGTGGTGTAGTTGAAGATTGCGTAAATTCCGTTGGAGTTGATTTGAATACTGCATCTGCACCTCTATTAGAAAAAGTTTCCGGGATAAATTCTTCTATTGCTAAAAATATTGTTTTATATAGGGAAGAAAACGGTGAATTTAAATCAAGATCAGATGTTAAAAAAGTGCCGAAACTTGGCAAGAAAGCTTTTGAACAAAGTGCAGGCTTTTTGAGAGTGCCTGAAAGTACGAACATTTTGGATAATACAGGTGTACATCCTGAATCATATAATTCGGCTAAAAAGCTTTTGGAACTTTTTGGATATAAGCTCACGGATGTAAGTAAAGGAATTGCTTCTGATATTAAAATAAAAATAAAAGAAATAGGATTACCTACTGTTTGTGAAAAAATCGAAATCGGAGAACCGACTCTTAAAGATATAATTAATGAACTTTCTAAGCCGGGTCGAGACCCAAGAGATGAACTTCCCAAGCCAATGCTAAGAGAAGATATTATGGATATTAAAGATTTAAAGCCTGATATGAAACTTAAAGGGACAGTGAGGAACGTTATAGATTTCGGAGCTTTTATTGATATAGGTGTGCATCAGGATGGCCTTGTGCATATATCCGAAATATGTGATAGGTTTATAAAGCATCCTTCGGAAGTTTTAAAGGTTGGAGATATTGTAGACGTAAAAATTATATCTGTAGATGTCCAAAAAAATAAAATTTCACTAAGTATGAAACAACTTTAAACAAGTTAGTAAACTAGAACTTGAACAATATTCTTGAGTTTGAGATAATTTAAAAGCAGTAAATAGAAAAGGAAGTATCAAAAATGTCCGAATCATTAAATGAACTCAAAAAAATCATGGAGGATGAGCCTCAAGAAAAAAAGAAAGCAAGTCCTCAGAAATGGGCTGGTTTTGTAGAGAGTGAGGCTATTAATTTTTTCGATGGACATAAAATTGAAAAACTTGCAATCGAAGATGGGAACGGCAATAAAGCCAAACTCTCAAGGACAAAAGACAATGGTATAAAAATCGAGTACTCATCGACAGTTTTGATGTAATCATATCAGTTTGAAATAGGAAACATTCTCGTTATAATTAAAGTAACAGGGATGTTTTTATGTTTTTATGGAGGTGAAAATAGTGGAGAATATAAGTGGGGTGGTTGAAAGAATAACATATCAAAATGAGGAAAACGGATATGGAGTAATAAAAGTTAGAGTGAAAGGGTTTTCTGACCTTATTACGTTTACCGGAAAGTTCATTGGAATCAATGCCTCAGCAGTGATTGAAGCTAAAGGAAATTTTACAATAGATAAGAAATTCGGAAAACAATTTAAAGTAACAGAGTATAAAGAAAGCCTACCGGCAAGTATTTACGGAATTGAAAAATATCTCGGAAGTGGACTTATTGAAGGCATTGGACCTAAATTCGCTAAAAAGATTGTAGAAAAATTCGGAGAAAACACAATAGATATAATTGAAAATAATCCTATGAAATTGCTCGATATTCCCAGTATTGGAGAAAAAAGAATTAACGCTATAAAGCAGTCTTGGCAAAGCCACAAAAACATAAAAGACTTGATGATATTTTTGAGTGACTGTGTGGAATTTCCACATCTATTGCCCATAAAATTTATAAAGTTTATGGAGAAGAAAGCATATCTAAACTTAAAGAAAATCCATATGGGATAGTAGATGATGTGTATGGAATAGGATTTAAAACTGCCGACATAATTGCTGAAAAACTCGGGCAAGATAAAAATGGATATAATCGATGCAGAGCAGGAATTTTTTATATTTTAAGTAATCTTGCCGGTGAGGGGCATTGTTATGCTTCATTTGAAGATTTGATACAACAAGGAGCAAAGCTACTCGACATTCCTGAACATATTATTGCGATGACATTTGACCATCTAAAAAATATAAACGAGTTAATCTGTGAAGATAAAAGTGAAATTATATATCTTCCTCCTTTTTATCATTCAGAAGTTGGGATTGCAAAGAGAATATGCGAAATTACACACACCGAAAATAAAATTATAGAAGATTTGGATTTAGAAAGGATTATAAAATCCGTACAAGACAAAAACAGAATAATTTACGACAGTATTCAAATATCAGCTATAAAAACGGCAATTTTATCTAAATTCAGCATAATAACAGGAGGTCCAGGAACAGGAAAAACGACAATTACGAAAGCGATAATTGATATTTTCAGGTCTATGGATAAAAAAGTAATTCTTGCTGCTCCAACCGGTAGGGCTGCTCGGCGTTTGGCGGAAATGAGCAAAGTTGAAGCTAAAACAATTCATAGACTTTTAGAAGCGGATCGCAGCGGAAATTTCAGTAAAAACAATGAAAATAAATTGTCTGGAAATGTAATCATAATAGATGAAAGTTCTATGCTAGACACGATTCTGATGTATAACCTACTAAAGGCCATTCCAAACGAAATGATAGTAATAATGATAGGAGATGCCGACCAGCTGCCTTCTGTAAATGCCGGAAATGTTTTAAACGATATAATTAATTCAGAAGTTTTGCCCGTTACGAAATTAAATAGGATTTATCGACAGGCAGAATCCAGCAAAATAATTATAAATTCACATAAAATAAATGCAGGCCAGATGCCGGATTTAAAAGTTAAAAATAATTCAGATTTCTTTTTTATAAGCGAAAATGATCCCGAAAATATAGTTTCAATTATAAAAGAACTATGTTCGCAAAGACTTCCAAACCATTACAAGGTTAATAAAATATCCGATATACAAGTTTTATCGCCAATGAAAAGGGGTTTACTTGGCACAGAAAACTTAAATATCGAACTTCAAAGTGCTTTAAATGACAGTAAATTATTCATAAAACGTGGAGCTAATAAATATAAGCTTGGCGACAAAATAATGCAAATAAAAAATAATTACGATAAAGATATTTTTAATGGAGACATAGGAATTATAAGCGATGTAAACTTAGATGATAACTCGATAACAGTGGATTTTGACGGCAATTTTGTTGAGTATGGCTATCAAGATCTCGAGGAGTTAGTGCTTTCTTATTCTGTCACAATACACAAATCTCAAGGAACGGAATTTCCGATAGTCGTTATGCTGATTCACTTTCAAAACAGGGTAATGCTACAAAGAAATCTACTTTACACCGGGATAACAAGAGCGAAGAAAATCGTAGTTTTAATCGGAGATGAAAGTGCTTTGAAGTATGCTGTCCAAAACAGCATTTCAAATGAGAGAAAAACTCTTTTAAAAGAGAAACTTATTAAACGATTTAATGAATTTTCTGAAAGATTAGGATAAAATTTGGAAATAAAAAATATTAACAATTTCCGAATCTGAGTTGTAATTATTAAAGCTAAGCGAAATTATATAAAGAAGCTAAAGCATACTTTCTCAGTACCACTTCAGCTTCTTTATTTTTTCTAATGTTTTTTAAAATCTATAGGTCGCTGTTTAAATTAATTTCACAACCGCTGGCAATAGACAGCAATTCTCTGTATTGTTCTTCTAGGACTCTTTGAGCACCATTTATTGCACGCAGTGCTTCTAAAAGAGATTTGTTATAAGAATCTTGCAATGTTTTTCTCGCAAAAGGAGAAGTTTTATAAAACACAACCAGAACTTTTTCCCCTAGAATAGGTGTGTTATATAAATCAAGCACTGGTTTTATACATTCAGCGGGAAAATTCTTCGATTTAAGTATAGCTTCCATCACATTAGGAGGAGTCTGTTTAAAGTTAAGTAATCTGCTAGATGTTATTGAATTTTTTATAGCATTAAGAGCCTTTCTTTGCAAAATTTTATATTTCTCGGACTTATAAGGATCACATTGGTAAAATTCAATCAATTCATTTATATCTTTACCATACTTCTGTGTTAGCTCCGGAGTAAGACCTGGCAACGTCTTTCCAGCTTTAACGTTGTTATTAAAAAATAGCGGTAACACCACAACTGCCACTATATAAATACAAAATTTCCATTTAATTAATAATTTCATATTGCATCTCCTTTTTATGTCAGAACAATTATATAATAAAAGTTACATATTTGGCAAGAAGCAAATCGAGATAGCTACTCACTTTAACTCCTTTGATAAGTAACAAATAACTAAATAAAAAGTTGTTACTCTTGAGTAAAGAAGCGGCCATTTAATTGAATTTTTATTTGTGGTCACGTCTTATATCATTTATAATCTGCTGAATATGAGATATGACCTCAACGGACAATCTGGTAATTTCAATATAAGTTTTGTTGTCGAGTCCCAGCATATAATCAGTAGAAACATTAAAAAACTTACAAACCTTAATTAGCATATCTATTGACGGAAGTATATTATCATTTTCCCAATTAGAAATAGTTTGTTTCTTAACGCCTATTCGCTCAGCAAGTTCAATTTAGCTTAATTTGTTGGATTCACGTAGTAATTTGATACGTTTATTAAACATAAATAACTCCTTCTATATATCATGTTAGTTTCAATAGGAAGTGCTTTAAAAATACTAAAGTATTGCAATATTTTACTAAGTGATTTGTAATATTAAGTGGGTTTAACTTCATAGAAGGACTGCTGTTTTCAGCAATTCTTTTGACTATTAGAGTTTTCTATAATTTTCTTAATTTTTTTAAGGGCATTGATAGTATTAGATATACCATCCTTGTCCATAAGATTGATCAAAGCGTTGATATTACGATATTTGAATTGCTCCTTTACATTATCATCTTTACCATAAACCAAAAAATCCAGTGAAAGATTATAGAACTCTGCAATTTTCAGCAGACTGTCTAAAGATACACCAACAATACCGTTTTCAATTTTCGTATAAGCACTGTATGTCAAATTAATTTTTTCAGAAGCGACTTCTTGCGTTAAACCTAATTGATTTCTGGCATTTTTAATTCTAAGACCGATTTGTTCCATTTGAGATTTGTCCATATTAATCATCCTCCACTTTCATTTTAAGTGAAAGATAATTTCGAATTAATTGATTTAAAATGAATGGGATAGTTGCATTTAAAACGAAATATAATATATAATATTATATGTGTCATGATTATAGGGTATTTAGTAAAACTGATCTTATAAAAAACTTGACATCAATTAAACTCGATGGCAAAATAGAAATTGACATTTATGAGCGTTTAAAAAACTGCAACAAAAATGTCACAAGCAGCTTAGATGTTCCCGCATCTAAGACCTGCACACAGGTAATCAGACTACCCATGCACAACCAAAAAATTTGGCACTTGTGACTCTTATAATTATATCAAATGTGATAATATGTTACAAGCGTTTAAATACATAAAGTGCTTAGGGTTTAATTGAGCTAACTAAAATTGAACCCAAGCACTTTTTTGATTGTGCTAAAAGTCCGAGAAATAACAATATAAAGGGGACTTTATTGTGAACATTTTTGATGAATTAACCGGCTTATTCGGAGAACCAAAGGAAGGAGAACTAAAAGGGATATCGAGTGATTTTTGGAATACGGCGAGGGAAATTAGAGAAAAAATGGGCGAAGACTCTTATATTTTAGATTCATATTTATATGAAATTTTCTGTGCTTTAGATAGTATAATAGTTACCAACGTGACTGACGAGGCAGAAAATATGATAAATAAAGTTTTCTTTCTATGTAAAAACATAGTTGAATATGAACCTGTAAAATCTAAAGATAATTTTTACGAATTGGCACATAACTATATTATTTCGCATCCTTTGCCTTATAAGGAAAGTGAAACCAGATTCAAATTATATATAGCGTTATTGATAGACGATTTTACAGATATGTTCATTCAGAAGATTTATAGAGATATACATAATATTACTTTGACAGCATATAATCATGATACTGTAAAAGAAAATTTTGAGAAAATAAAAAGCGTAGTCGGCACTGAAAAAATAAATGCTTTAAATAATTTAATTAAAAAGAGATTTACCATTCCTACAATAATTGATATATTTAAACGTACTGTTACCAGAGAATTATTCAGTTATTTATTATTTCAAGATAAACAAACCTCAAAGCGAGTATTTCAGCTTATATTAGAAAATAAAAACTCACTTTAATTCTTGTTCAAGATTATTAAATTCATCACAGTCAAAAAACTGTGCTAGTGTAATTTCTAAACCGTCACAGACTTTTTTTATAGTGGATATTTTAGGGTCAAGACTTGCACCATTTATTATGTTGTTAAGACTTGACTGGGTAATTCCACAAATTATAGACAATTTGTTGACAGTAATCTGTCTTTGTGAGCAAAGACCCAGGATTCTTTGTTTTACAGCATCAGATAATTCCAAAAAAATCACCCTATTTATAATTTGTTTTATAAAATAGAGTGTATTTTGATAACCACCGAAAGTTTAACTATGGGTAGTTAATTTATAATTTTTGTGATATAATATATTTAGGGATCGATAAACCTAAATATTTATAGCTTCGTTAAACAGCTTCAGGAACTCCAAAACGATGGCATGATATTTAGTAGGAATTTGCTCAATTATATCCATAGCAGTATTACCGCTTTTGTTAAAATCATCTTTACCTAATAACAGATAGTTAGCGGATATAGGAAGATTTTTGCAAATTTTATAAAGGGTTTGTGCCGACATACCTTTTCTGCCACTTTCAAGTTCTGCAAGAAATGGAGCAGAAATTCCTACTATTTCAGCAAATTTTTCTCTTGTAAGTTCTAAGTCCTCTCTTTGCCTGCGGAGGCGTTTACCTATTATTTTTTTATCCATAATATCACCTATTGATATAGTAATATATGCTGTATGCTGTTAAAATAATCTATTGATGATATTATTGTGGCTAATAGCATTTAAATTATGAGCAAAATCAAACTATAAGTGGCTGTATAAAAATTGTTTATTAGTATTGGTGGTAGTTTTATCCAAGGAGAAAACATATGAAAAGTAGAAAAAAGTTGATGGATAGCTATATCAAAGAAAACGGAGAAAAAATTTTTGAATTATTTTATAAGCTTACAAGAGGAAATGTGGATCTCGATTTCTTAACTGATGAAGAAAAAATAATTGCACAGTGCGTGAAAAATCAATGTACAGATAAAGACGGTAAATGTTATGAATTTTATTGTTCTTTAAAGAAAATAAGAAACAGTAAAAACAAAGAAAAAATAATTGATCTGTATGAAAACATATTGAAAACAATGTGCGAAGAAATATTTTTCGATGCTTTAAAGTTGGGGGTGGTAATGAAAAATACGTTATAAAAATTTTTATCGGCAGGCAGTTAATTGGGGGCTAAAAGAGTAGGCCCCAAAAATAGCAAACAACATTTTTGTAGAAAATCTAAAAAGGCAAGAGAAGGATTAGTTGTTACACAACAAAAATTAGCAGATAAAGTCAATAGCATATGCAGTATTTAGATTAGAGCCTATGTATAAAATTCTTTTTAGTCCATTAAAAGGAGGCGGTAATAATGATAAAAACAGTTTGTTTTACTGGCCATAGAAAATTGCCCATTAGTAAATTAGAAATTATAAAGTCACAACTGGAAATACAGATAAAAGATTTTATAAATCAAGGAGCGGAGGTGTTTATAGACGGAGGGGCTATTGGCTTTGACTTATTAGCAGCGGAATGTGTTATTAATATAAAAAAAATAAAACTGTTTTTAGTGCTTCCGTGTGAAGACCAATCACAACAATGGAAATATGAGGATATTGCACGATATGAAAATATAAAATCTCAAGCTGACAACATTCAATACATTTCACGTTCCTACTATAAAGGATGTATGTTGGACCGTAATAAAAATATGGTGGATAGGTCGGATGCTGTTATAGCGTATTTTAATGGAAATCCACATACGGGAACGAGTTTTACATTGAAGTATGCTCAGGGAAAAAGTAAAAAAATAGTATTTGTAATAGCATAGTGGTTTGTTAATGTTTAAGGATGGTAATATGGACGATTCTTTAGATATAGATATATTTAATTTTTCAGAGAGTGCGGAAGTAGACACAAAAAATATTGATAGCGAGTATCTTACTCAAAAGATTTTTAATGATAAAAGCCTTATGATAAATAGTTTGCCTCTAAGTAAAGCGGAACGCATACGTCTTATGGACATTCAAAATGCAATATTTGAGTTTGCAAAATTAAATAAAGCAATTGTATGTACAAAATTTAAATATGACAGCCTAATTTACTGCGTGAAGATTGAAAGCAGAGAGTTTAATTTTGTCGGGTATGAATTAAGTTATATCTTTGAGCAAATATTTTCGGTATCAACCAAGGTCATTATAAAAAACAATGATAAAGATAAAATTTCCATTTATATTTTCTTTGGTATCAATCTAAATGATAATCCTAATGATGGTGCGGTTAGAGCGTATTCTTTGACGTCCAATAAAAAAATTAAACTTTCAAAATACACTATTACAAAAATGGAACTAAAAAATGTGACCTATGGTTCATATCCCGTACACATACAAATCTTATTTAAAATTAGTGGAGAGAATAGATTTAGAGATGCGTATATGATTATGGAAAAACCATTAGGCAAGAACAATATAAAAATAGTATTTCCAGAAGAAAAACCACTTGATATTACTAATGAAGATCATGAAGAAATAAAAAGGAACCTTTGGGAAATGTATTGTAGTAAAGCATATTCTGAGTTTTATAATAGAAAATCAATTTTTAATCAAGTAAAAACAGTGTCAGTGCATCTTAAATATTTGAGGTGGCGAGAGGGTTTGTCACTGTTTAAAGCAGCTAAATTTATAGGCTTGAATCCGATTACCCTTTTTAGGTTTGAAAAATGTTGGTTTAAAAATTATGAGGTAGAGAAAATCAATTTTGAATTTTTAAAGAATACATACGGTATTGAAAAATATGATTTACTACGCAGAGAACGATTTGTTAAAGCAGTAAATTTTGAGTTTTTGAAGGATGGATATTTGAAATAAGAGATATGAATATAGAAAAATTTTATAAGATGAGATGTTGAATACAGACAGAACTGTCG
>CAQBRY010000069.1 GCA_948762645.1 uncultured Eubacteriales bacterium
AATGGATAAGGTAGCTGTTTTCAGCAATTCACTATGCGACTTCTTGTCGCACTTCAACATCAAAAATTACTGGATATTCTAAGGTATAACCTTGTATGTTTTCCAAACAAAACTGTGCCTCATTTACTGCGTCATCTATGCTATCTGCATAGCTATAATGATAAACTCCGCAATTTATTCCTACACTTTTTGCACTTTCGATATTTTCCTTAAACTTTTTATCAATCTGCGTGGGCGACTTTTTTCCATATCCCTCACGAATTATCGCAAAGTCTATCCCCGCATTTTTTACCTTTTTCCAGTCTATATTTTCTTGCCACTTGCTAACGTCTATTCCTTTAAATTCCATTTTAAATACTCCTTTCAACATACGTCTGAAAACTTATATTTTTTGCCCTCTAAAAGTAAAATTTAGCCTGTTCGTTTCCATACATAAACGACCAAATACGGCGGCATATTGTTGTGTGCGTTGCCGTTTCCTGTGCTTTGTGTGTAAATATCACCGCCTGTAACGCTACTAGATCCACATCGAAAATTCGCCCAGCCACCCTCTAACGAACTCCAGCGTTTTTCTGTGGATTCATTTATTTTGTGTGAATGTGAGGGCATTTCACTTGATGTTAATTTATGCGTGGCTGCTCCGCCTGTTTTTCCTGCTGCATAGCTACTACCAGCTGATAGTAAAAATCTATCTTTTATCTGTTCCCACGTTCCGCCAAACAAATCTTTTGGATTTGTGCTATTTACACTTAAATAAATTGAACCAATGGGATAAATTAAGTCAAAAATTGTTTTGTTGTTGAGTTTTAAAGTCCCCTCGATTTCAGTATCAAGTTTAATTTGTAACTTTTTCTGACTTGACGTTGCCGTCGATACCCGACCAAAAGTTACGCTCCGACCGCTTGCATTATAGTCCACAAGTGTGAAAGCTGTACCTAAATTTAACGATTTTTGTACTGTGCTAAAATAGTCTTTTACTTTGAAAATAAACTCATATTCGCTGTTTATATCGGCTGCGATTATTTGTGTATCGTTATAAGAATAATTGCTGTTTGACAAATTTATTGTAGTATAGCTACTATCAGTCAGCTTTTTATAAAGTAATTGAAAAGTCTTATTATTCTTGCTATTTACGCTTGAAATGGTGGCTTTGAGCGTGCATTTTGCACACGCTCCCTCGTCACTTTCCGTTCCGTCTTGGTTGCACCTTACCACTGTAAACGTATTTATTGTTGGATTTGAATAATTTACAACCGAATATGAAACATTTTTGCTCGCTGTCCTGCTTCTTGAATCCGTTATCTTGACTGTGCAAGTTCCACTTCCTATGAGTGGGTTTGTCGTAAAATTTGATTGACTAAAGGATTGTCCATTTATTTTAATTTTATATTTTTTTATTGTACTGGAATATATTCCGCTTGCCGAGACCACGCCCTTTATCGTGCTTTTTCCTTGAACGTAACAACCGAATTTACTGGCTATCCCTGACGTATTTTCCGTTAAAGTTACGCTGTTTATTGTCGGGACAACGCTTGACGGAACATAAAGCGTAAAATCTTTTGACGAGCTACCAATATATGTATCGCCTGAATACGTATATACATAAATTTTAGCTAGTGCTGACGTGGAATTTGGTATAAAGTTAGAATCACTTAAACTCGGAGTAAACGTGCAGCTTGTACCTATATTTTCGCCAACTCTAACGTGTTCTCCGTCTGGTCTTGCGTAATCAACTTTATGTGTAAAAGAACTTGAAGCTCTGCTTATATTCACGGTTATAGAGCTTCCGATAGTGTTTCCGTTTATGCTTGAAATACTGCTTGCTCTCGGAATTGTGATAAGCCACTCGCTAAACCCCTGCTCGCTACTTGAAAGCGGTGTGTCCATGCTTATCCATGCGCTTACTGACAAATTTTTACTCCGTCTGCTTCGTGATAGATATTTAGTGTTTGCGAATATAAAGTTATACCGCTACTTGTTATTTTCTGGCTTGGGCTTACGCTTGCACTATAAGTTGTTCCGTTGATTTTACAGTAGCAAGTACCTGAGCCATAAGTTGTATAGCCGCTATTGTCCCGCCAAAAATCCACCCACACGGATACGTTTGAGTAGTTCCCCTCTACACTCTGCCAATTTTGATTAATTTTTATGTTGTATTTAACGTGTGAATTGCTGGTTGAAAATGTACTTGATGTACCCATCGTCAAAACTCCCTTCGCTATTAATTTTGCGTTCGCAAAATATCGAACGCTTCGAGGTTTTTCCTCTCCCCAAAAAGTCTTTTGGACTTTTCGGGAACCCCATAATTACTTTTTATTTTTGTAAAATGACAAATTCCCGTTGCTTCTAGGTTCAAAAGCAAAATTGCCTAACTGTAAACTATTTAAAAATTCGCCGTCCGTGATATAAAGTTTTCCATTTGAAATATACGCAACTTCCGCTTCACCCTCCATAAAAGAAATGCGTCCATTTGAGATTTTGAGCGACGAGCTATTATTAATCATGCCGAGAATTATGTTGCCATCCACAAAGCGAATGTATTTGACTATCTCATTAAAGCTTTCCTGCGTCTCGCCGCTAAAATTATTAAACTCCTGCATAAAATTTGTAAATTGAAACGTCCAATCGCTGGCGGTTTGTTTCATTTGTGTGCTGACTGTTTCTTGATAATTTTCAAAATCTGTTTTGCTGGTGTAGCTCTGGCTTATTTTGCTTAAAAGCTCTCCGTCTGCGACTTGGAAATTCTGCGTCACTTCATCTGCTTTACCCTTTATTTCATCTGTTACACTCTGTTTGTAGTCCTGCGAAATGCTGACTGCTTCAACTGTTCCTGCCTGCAATAATGCGCCGTTTAGCGTTCCTGTCGTTATAAAATCGGCTACAATCGCACCATTTTGTGTGATTGCAAGCGAATATTCACCGTTCACTCCCGTACTGCTATATCCTAAACCCGACAAATTCCACCTCCACACCTTTTGTGAAGTTTGCATATCTGGTGTATCCATTATTAAAATTTCCTGCGGTTTTTCTACTGGGTTTAATACAATATATCCACCTTTATTTCCTGTTATAAGCTGTGTCGCATTTGTGATTGCTTGGCTTAAAAATGTTATTACTTCGTCCCTTTGGCTCTGTGCGTATTGATTTTGAGTGCTTCCAAACTTCGGAGCGGCGCTTCCTATCGTTACTTTTATATATCTCTCAGACAAACAGTCGTACTCATAACTGACTACTCTTGCGTCTAAATTTATTTTCAATCCCTCGTGATAAATTTTAACCGTATCACCTAAAAAAACTCGCTCTAATATCTTAAAATCTTTGTATTCCTGTGTGTCTTGTAGCGGTATAAATTCCACATTTGCCGTTATTAATGGTTTATCAAGTCCGTTGTTAAACTCTAAATTTGCAGCGTTTCGCAGGGCGTTTAACGCTTCTTCCTCCGTAATTTCTTCGGATATTTTTATGTCGCTGTAATGTATTCTGGTTGTTTTTACATGAGTGTAGTTATTAATTAATGGCCATTCCACGTATTTTTCGGGTAAATATAAAAGTGTTTGTCCGTTTTCTTGCAAGCCTGTCGGCATTATTTTTGTGAACGCCCCGCTTAAATCTGTTTGCAGTCTTAACCCCGTTAAATTCTTTTTGTATCTGATTGTGGCTCCTCTGTCTGCGCCTGTCCTGTTTCTTATAAAGACATTAAAATTGTCGCGTTCAAGTTCTCCGCCCCAGACTTTTATAAAAGCGTTATCCGCGCCAAGTATCGCTTTTACTGGACTTATCATTTGATAATAAGCTGTGTTTTGTTTGGTAATATCTGAATTTCCCGCAAACGGCGTATCTTTTAAAATCTCGCTTATGGCGTGCGCTCCGCTTCCTGTCGGTCGGGTATCTTCGATAAAATAATCTAATAAATCATAAAAAATGTGCCTTGCATAATATACGGGATTTCCTAAAATGTCAACATCAGTTTCAAAAACTCTGAATAACTGCGGCGTTCTTGGCGTGTGTGCTTTTATTATTTCTTCAATTTCGATTAATTCTTCGCCTCTGGGTATTGTGATTTTAAGTGAATAATCTCCGTTTATTTCCTCCGTAACTACTGCCTTAATCGGCTTTAAAATGCGTTTTCCGTTATGGCTAAAGTCTGTTTCGTTTTTGTTATAAAAACTTATAATAATAATTTCATCGCCTTAAAATTGTTCATTATTCTTTGTTATTTGTTAATTGTTAAATCCACCTCCAATTCGGCATTATTTCTAACTTCGTAACGCTCCCCGTCCATGAAATAACGTTTTCTCCTACGCTAAAAATTGGAAAATCCCCCGACATTTTGTTATTAAGAGATAAGGTATCTTTATAAGCGTTTAAAATCTCGCTGTTTAGCGTGATTTCGCCGTCAATCCCGTTTAAAATCAGATTTAAATTGTTGATAGTTAAGGTTATATCGCCTTGCCCGTAAACTGTTATTATCGGCTCACTTTCAAAAGTTCCTATATTTAAAATACTTGTTGGCTCGGTCAAAGTTCGGGGAGCGGGAGCTGCTTCATACATAAACGGCTGCACCTCAAATTCCACTGCAAACAGCTTTAAACTGTGAATTATTCTTAAAAATTCTATTTGATTATTTACTCTTGCTTTGTACTTCCTATCCAAATTATTGCTAAAAATTAAATCGCCCTCACCTTTAAAATGAGAGCAAATTTTGTCTGTTTTAGATAAATCCTTTACAATAAATTCTGCCTGCAAAATATAAGGCTCGAAAGTGCCGTCTGTTGCCGTAAGCGTTCCGTGTCTACCCGATATTGTAATAGCTTCATCTCGTCTTTTGGGGCTTATTCTTTCGGGTAAAAACTCCATATAAAGCCCTAAATCAAGCGAATTTATACCTTTAAAAATACAATAATAAATAATATAACCCTCCTAATATAAAAATAAAAACGCCTTTACGCGGGCGTTTCCAATAAAGTTATTTAATAATTTTATATTGCTCAGGATACCATGACGGAGAGCATGTTATCAACATTTTACATGTTCCATTCCAAAAATACTGCTCACCTTTGCTTATTAAAACCGCATCAGACTTAGATAGTTCAAAGGATTGATTATCTTTATAACTGATTGTTACTTTACCATCGATTATAAAAGCTATCTCATCACAATTTTCATTTACGCAATATCCGATATTGGGATAACGCCCCTCTATATCCGCCATAACTAAATCCATATAAGGGCTATTAAAACAATAATCAGTTATAACGCAATTTTTACTGTTTGATTTTTTTACAGATGATTCTAACTTTACTACTTTCATATATTTTTCATCCTTCTTTTTTTATCTATTAAATATATCAAAAAGTATAATATATTTCAATATTCTTAACCCGCAACGACCGAGTTTCTTCGGGAATAAAACTCTAATTCTTGTGCGAAAGCCTGCACGTCTTGGCTCCTATTATTTACAAAATTTTCTATATAAATATTAAATCCACTTGCATTTGCTTTGTCTTGATAGCTTGCAAGCGGCGTTTTTATTGTGTTTATATTAGCTTTTATATCTGTTTCAAAATCTGTCGGGATTGCTTCTCGCATTTCCTTTTGGATTAATTTCATCTCATCTGAGAATCCCTCGCCAACGCCTAAAGCCAAATTTTTGCCGACTTCATCTTCAAATACTTTTGACGGAGAATGTATGCCGAGTGCCGCTTTCATGCCGTCTAAAATGCTTTTGGCGAACCCTGCGACTTTGTCTCTTATCCAGCCTATGGAATTTGAAATACCATTCCAAATTCCTTGCACAATATTGCTCCCAATACTAAAAACTTGGCTTGGAATTTCCTTGATTTTATTTACCACCGCATT
Organism: uncultured Eubacteriales bacterium; assembly: GCA_948762645.1. GTDB lineage: Bacteria > Bacillota > Clostridia > Oscillospirales > Acutalibacteraceae > CAQBRY01. Next base: position 5,860 of record CAQBRY010000069.1, read on the forward strand.
AAATAGGTTGCTTGCGGCTTCGCACCCTTTATTCGCCATTTGCACGCCCCAGTTTGCTACCTGTGAAACCGCGTTAATTATTGCGCTCCAGACGCTTTGATGTAAATTTTTAAGAGTATTTATTACATTGTTTAAAAATTCCGTTGACTTTGTTTTTGCCGTCTCTACTGCGCTTTTGAAAAAATCTGTTATCTTACTAAAAATATTTTGCAACCATTCCCATGTGCGGCTCGGTAGGTTCTTTATTATGTCAATTACCCTATTTAAAAATTCCATCATTTTTTCTTTGCCTGTGCTTATGACGTTTCCGCCCCACTCGGTGAATCTACTTAAAACTGTTCCTAAAATTCCGCCAATTAGTTCGGGGAGTTTTGAAAGTCCGTTAATTATTGTCGCTACAATCTGCCGCACGTTCTGTAATAAAATAACTATAATTTCGGGGATTGCCGCCACTATTGCCATAAAAAGCACGATCGCTGCGTCTAAAAGTAGGGGGATGTTGCTCGTCAATGCGTCTGAAATTTTGTTTACAATTTCGGGGATCTTCGGCACTAAAACGGCTATAATCTGCGGGATTGCTTGTACTAAACCCATAAATAAATCAATTCCCGCTTGTATTATTAAGTCTATATTGTCAATCAGAGACTGTGCGATTAATATAACGGCGGAGACGATTGCGGGAATCAAAACGGGTAAAGACTGGGAAATTCCGCTGACGAGCGTTGTGATGGCCTCTATTCCAGCTTGGATAATTTGCGGTAAAGAATTTATTAATACGGTAGAAAGTGCCATAATTATTGTGATTGCGGCGTTTGTTAGTTGTGGCAAAACTGACGTTATTCCTGTGATTATTTCTGGAATTATTTGTCCTGCGACGTCTAAAATCGAGGGTAGTGCGGCGGTTAACCCTTGTAAAAGTGCGGATATCAAACTTTTTCCCGCTTCAATTAGTTTCGGCACGGCTTGTAATAAACTTTGCACCATATCTACTGCCATATTTGCAAATTTTTGTACTGCTACGTCAATATTTCCTCCGCTTAAAACTTCCGCAATTATGCCGTTAAATGCTCCCGCCATACCGTTTGCACCTGTTATGATTTCTGTAATTGACGGGGCTAATACTGCACCTAAAAGGTTTGCGGTCGAGGCGGCTGTGCTTTTCCAAATCTGCATGCTGTCGTCAAGCGACCCTAAAGAATTAAGCGTTTCTCCTGATAAAACCGCGCCCATTTCATACGATTTTGATGTCAGTTCCGCAATTCCTGCACTTCCTTGTGCAATTAACGGGTTTAAATCCTGCGCCGATTTTCCTAAAATCTGCATGGCTATGCTGTCGCGCTCGGTTTCGTTCGAGATTTTTCCTAAAGCGTCGATTACTTGCCAATAAACCTCTTCGCCGTCTTTTAAATTTCCGCTCGAATCCGTAACGGATACGCCCAACTTTTTATACGCTTCCGCCGCCGTTCCTGTGCCACTTGCCGCACTCGTCATGGATTTTATATTTTTTGCCATTGAACCCGTCATAGTATCAACACTTACGTCTACAATCTCCACAACCGCACTGTACTCCTGCAAAGCCTGAGTAAATACACCCGTTTGTATGGACAAAGTTAAAATATTATCGCCATAACTTGCCGCCGCTGTGACTGAATCGGTCAAATATTCTTTGACTTTCGTTATACCCTCGCCAAGTTTCTTTAACCCGCTAATTATCGCTTCGCTCACTAAATTTGCCTTAACTAAATCTCCAAATTTAAGAGCTTTTTGTCCTGATTCGTCCTCACTTTTAGAAAATTCGTCAAGGGACTTGCTCCCGTCATCTAAATTCTCTCCATTTTCGTCTAACTGCTGATTATTGCTGTCAAGTTCTTTTTCCATTTTAGTTAACTCTGCTTCGGCTTTGTTTAGGGTTGTTTTCCAGTTATTGGTCTTTTTATCATGCTCGCCGTACTGCTCCGCCGAATCTTCGACCGCGCCTTTTAAAGTCGCTATCTTCTCTTTTTGCTTTTCAATCTGTTCGGTTAAAACCTTGTTTCTCTCCGTCAAGCCCTTTGTAGATGTATCATTTTTGCCAAATTCCGCCGTTAGTTTTCCGATTTCTGACGAAAACACCTTTAAATCTGAGTTTATTTGAGATATTGCCTGCCTGTATTCTCGCTCGCCCTCTAGCTTGATTTTTCCTCCAAATGTTGTTGCACTCATTCTTTCACCGCCTTTCCCCATAACAAAAAACGCCCACTCCTGAGCGCTTTTTTCTAATTATTCATAATGTTTCCACATTCTAATAATTTTTACAGTTTTTTCTTCATTATCAACTTCATAAATCAATCTATGTTGGATATTTATTCTTCTTGAATACATACCGTCTAAGTCACCAATTAACTTTTCATAAGGAGGTGGATTTTGATACGGATTTTCTTTCATTATATCAACTAATTTTTTTGCTTTTTTAGAGAGATTTGCAGCTTTTAAATATTCTAAATCCTTTACCGCTTGTTTTGTAAACTTTATTTTAAACTCTACCATTCAATCTCTTCCTCATCTACACATTCTTCTAAGGGAGTATTTTTTCCATTAATTAAAGACTTTTTGTATTCTGGGTCTGATGATAGATAAAGTGTCTCTATCAAAGAGTTATAATCTTCTTCGCTTATGAGTACTGCATTTCCGTTTTTCGTATTAATATTAATTACTTCGTTATTGTCAATAGCCATATTTATTAAATTATATAAGTTCGCCCTTGCATTAGTTACATTAGTGTTATACATATAAATCACCTCATTTATATTATACCATACGTTTTTACGTACGTCAATATATTATATGTTATACACAATGGTTTTAATCACAACTAATCCTTAATCCACTCATCATCTTGTTTTAAATCTTTTTCTTCCTTGAAAGCTCCGCCTTTCGTCTTAAAATTGTGGTATTTCTTAAAATGATTAAATAATAAATTCCATTTTTTAAGCGTCATATGCCCGACTTCTCTTTCTGAAAAGCCGAGCATTTTTGTTCCAACAAATAAAAGCCACGAAAAATCCAAGCGTGTCGCTTGACCCATTTCGCGCTCATTATCTAAGCATAAATTTTTATTTTCATCGCCCGCGCTTCTATCTCCTGCGGGCGTTATTCGTTTTTTGAGGCTTTATCTGTTTGTATGCTGTCTGTTATTACGCTTGTAACTGCTTTTGTCGCTTGTTTTAAACCGATTTCTGTTAAAATTCTGCCAGCTTTTTTAGATGTAACTCCTTTTCTTTTTTCGCCTGTTTTTTCGTTTTCGATCTCGATTCCCTCGTTGATTGCCTCTGTAATAAAAAATTTAAGTGCTTTTATATCTGGCTCGCCTTGTTTTTGTATGAGTTCGCTCCAAGCCTCAATGCTACCGTATTTTTCCTGTATTGTTTCCATGACGTTTAGCGTAAAAGCTAGGGGATACTTTTCACTTTTAGTTTCTAAATATTTCATTGTATCCAGCATTTAAAACTTCCTCCTAAGCCGTTTGCGACCCAACAAAAAGTTCTGTTAAGCCTGCGATTGCTTCATCTTCCGTATCAAATATATTATGTTTTTCACAGTTGCCCTCGCTGTCCTCAAAAATTGTCGCTTCTACTGAC
>CAQBRY010000070.1 GCA_948762645.1 uncultured Eubacteriales bacterium
TACCTATTCTTGCTAAACAAAGAATATTTATTATATGTGCAATAAATCCTTTGGGACTTTGCTGAACCATAGTTCCGTATGATTTTCCTTTGTCTTTCGATAAAAAAGAATTTGTACATAAGTCTCCATAGTTTTCAACTATGAAACCATAATCACAATTTTGTTTTATAGTTGAAAGAGATTCTTTTAAATCTCCATGTTTCGGGCCATCAAATTTTGAACATTCATGAAGCATTATATCACAACAATTACTTAGTGCCCTTAATATTTTTTTAATTCTTGTAAATTTACCTATATATAAATCCCATGAAGTTGAAATCAATTCTATTTCAAATTTTGAGTTATTGCCATCTAAATATTTGTCTACATAATTTACAAGTAATTCTTTAACTTCGTCTGGCATTTTTCCATTAAAAGCCGACGCATAGTTTGGCATATTAAATATTAATATCATTAGAAAAAGTGAAAAAAATTTTTTAAATTTACATTTCATTTTTAAATCTCCTTTTTAATGAATAATGGATTTATCTTTACTTTTGTTTTTTTCTAAAGCATGAGTAAATACTGTATCTAAGCTATCTGCCATAATAAATTTTAACGATGATTTTACGACATCATCTATATCTTTCAAATCACTTTCATTTTCAGAAGGAATAATTACTGTTTTAACACCTGCACGATAAGCTGCCATTGTTTTTTCTTTTAGACCTCCTATAGGAAGAACTTTACCTTTTAAAGTAACTTCTCCCGTCATAGCGACGTCTTGTTTAACAGGGACATTACTTAGAGCAGACACTATAGCAGTGGTCATAGTAACACCGGCGGACGGACCATCTTTTGGTACAGCACCTTCAGGGGCATGAATATGAATATCAGTTTTATTATAAAAATCTTGATTTATTCCAAGCTTATCATAGTTGCTTCTTATATAACTTACAGCGATTTGTGCTGATTCCTTCATTACGTCTCCTAAAGAGCCTGTGATTTGTAATTTACCTTTTCCTTTCATAAGAGATACTTCTATTGGCATTGTTTCACCACCGACTGATGTCCAGGCAAGACCTCTTACAACTCCTATTTCACTCTTTTTACCTATCTTTTCTTTCTTAAATTTTATAGGGCCTAACATATCTACTACAAAACTTTTATTTACACTTACTGTAGAAGTCTCTTTAGATACTATTAATTTTGCTGATTTTCTCATTAATGAAGTAATTTTTCTTTCTAAATCTCTTACACCTGCTTCCTTTGTAAATCCGTCTATAATAAGTCTTATAGATTCGTCGTATATTTCAAACATTGAAGAAGTGAGACCATTTTTTTCTAGTTGTTTAGGAATAAGATGTTTTTTAGCAATGTTGAATTTTTCTTCATGTGTATAGCTGTAAAGATTTATAATTTCCATTCTATCGAATAGTGGTGGAGGAATCTGCCTTTTATCGTTCGCTGTGGCCACAAATAAGACTTCACTGAGGTCAAAAGGTAGGTCTATATAATGATCATGAAAATTATTATTTTGTTCAGGATCTAAAACTTCCAAAAGAGCGGCTGCCGGATCGCCATTATAATCTTTAGTAAGCTTATCTATTTCGTCAAGAAGTATCAGAGGATTTTTAGTATCAGCTTGTTTGATTGCAGATATTATTCTTCCCGGCATAGCTCCGACATATGTCCTTCTGTGACCTCGAATTTCAGATTCATCTCTAATTCCTCCGAGAGAAACCCTTACGTATTTTCTACCTATAGCTGCGGCAAGTGATTTGGCAATAGATGTTTTTCCGACTCCTGGAGGACCAACCAGACATATTATTTGAGATTTTAGATCTTTAGATAACTGTTTAACAGCCAGTATTTCTATAATTCTTTCTTTTACGTCTTTAAGACCATAATGATCTTTATCGAGTACCTTTTTGGCTTCATCTATATCAATATTGTCTTTTGTCACTTTGTTCCAGGGCAAGGAAAGGCATTCATCCAAATATGATCTGCAAATATTAGCTTCGCTAGAGCCAGGTGGCATTTTAGAAAATCTATCGCATTCTTTTTTTAATTTTTTGATGATTTGTTTGTCAAGCTTTAGTTTCGAAAACTTTTTCTTATATTCTTCAGCCTCTGAAAATGGATCATCGTCATCTCCGAGTTCCTGAGAAATAATTTTAATTTGTTCTCTTAAAAAATATTCTTTTTGATGTTTGTCTAAATTTTCTTTTAACTTGTATGCAATTTCATTTTCGAATGAAAGTACCTCTAGTTCGTCTGATAAAAATATAAGTAATTTTTCTAGTCTTGATTGTGGATCTAGTTCTTCTAAAATTTGCTGTTTTTCGATGAAGTCAAGTGCTGCATTAGAAATAATATAGTCAGCTAAATCTCCCATTTTTTTAATTGTTTTTACTCCTAGAATTAGATCTGGGGGAGTCCTCGGAGATAAAGATAAATATTTAGCAAATATTTCCTGGGATTTACGTATTAAAGCTTTTGTTTGAGGAGTAGTTTTATAGTCCAGTTCATCAATGGGAGTAATTTCGGCTTCTATATATTTATTATCAAACATATAGTCCATAGCACGGGCTCTACATATTCCTTCAATAAGTACTCTTACTACATTTCCTGATTGATGAAGAATCTGCTTTACATTAGCCATAGTTCCCATTGAATAGAGATCGGGTTCTTTAGGGCTATCTTTTTTTATATGTTTTTGAGTAACTATAAAAATATTTTTACCGGATTTCATAGCATGTTCTACAGCTGCAATAGATTTTTTTCTTCCAACATCGAAATGCAGTATCATATTTGGAAACATAACTATACCTCTAAGAGGCAATACCGGTACAACATTATTAGTATTTTCAACCTGACTATTATCTATATTAATTATTTCGTCCATTATTGTTTTCACCCCCACTACTAAAAGATTTTAGTATTATTATAAATTATTAAGAAGCATCACTTTTTTTATTGTTTTTCTTAAGTTTATTGGAATCTATAGATATTATAGAAGGCTTACGATTTTTATCAAAGGAAAATTTAGGTTTACTTTTACCGTTAATTACGTCGCCATCAATTACTACTTTTTCAATAGTATGGTCAGAAGGGACATCAAACATTATATCCTTTAAAATTTCCTCAATTATGGATCTAAGACCTCTTGCACCACTATTCCTATCTATGGTTTTTTTAGCAATTTCTTTTAAAGCTGAATCTTCAAATATAAGTTCTACATTGTCAAGTGCAAACAATTTTGTATACTGCTTTACAAGTGAATTTTTAGGTTCGGTAAGTATTCTTATAAGAGCATTTTCATCAAGACCATTTAAAGAAGTTATTACAGGGAGTCTACCAACGAGTTCCGGAATAAGGCCGTATTTTACTAGATCCTGAGTGATTGCTTTACTCATTAGATCCGTAGCATTTAGTTCTTTTTTACTCAGAACTGTTGCTCCAAATCCCATGGAAGAAGTACCAACTCTTTTTTCTATTATTTTTTCTATACCGTCAAAAGCTCCACCGCATATAAATAAAATATTAGAGGTATCTATTTGTATAAATTCCTGCTGAGGATGTTTTCTTCCGCCCTTTGGTGGTACATTAGAAACTGTTCCTTCCAATATTTTAAGAAGCGCTTGCTGTACGCCTTCTCCACTTACATCTCTTGTTATAGACGTATTTTCTGATTTTCTTGCAATTTTATCGATTTCATCTACGTATATTATTCCTCGCTCGGCTTTTTCAACGTCAAAGTCAGCAGCTTGAATGAGTCTTAGGAGTATATTTTCAACGTCTTCACCTACGTATCCTGCTTCGGTAAGAGTTGTGGCATCTGCGATAGCAAAGGGTACGTTTAACATTTTTGCAAGTGTTTGAGCAAGTAAAGTTTTACCTACACCTGTAGGACCCATTAATAATACGTTACTTTTAGTTATTTCAACATCGTCATCACCGAAATATATTCTCTTATAGTGGTTATATACGGCCACGGATAAAGATATTTTAGCACTTTCTTGACCTATTACGTATTCATCAAGTTTAGCTTTTATTTCATGCGGTTTTGGAAGTATTATTTCTTTGCCGCTATGTTTTTCATCTTTTTTATTTTTGGAACTATTTTCATGGAGCTCCTCGTTTATTATAGATACACATAGATCTATACATTCATCGCAAATACAAACTCCCGGACCGGCAATAAGTTTTTTAGCTTCATCCTGAGGTTTTCCGCAAAAAGAACAATTAAGTTCTCTGTCTTTACTTCCTTTATTTATTCCCATAATATCCACCAAACCTTATCGTTTATCTATAACTTTGTCAATAATACCGTACTCTAGAGCCTGCTGGGCGGACATAAAATTATCTCTTTCAGTATCTTGTGCGATCGTTTCATAAGGCTTACCTGTATTTTCAGACAATATTGTATTAAGTCTTTTTTTGGTTTGTTGTATGTGATCTGCATGAATCATGATGTCTGTTGCTTGGCCTTTAGCTCCGCCACTTGGCTGATGTATCATTATATCACTGTTTGGGAGGGCGTATCTTTTTCCTTTTTTACCCGCAGCGAGCAGGAATGACCCCATACTTGCTGCTAAGCCCATACAAATTGTTGATACGTCGCATTTTATATAATTCATGGTATCAAATATTGCAAAACCGTCTGTTACGGATCCCCCGGGACTATTTATATATAAATTTATGTCTTTAGCAGGATCCTGACCTTCAAGATACAATAATTGTGCAACTACTAATCCTGCTGTTGTACTATTAACTTCATCATTGAGAATAATTATTCTGTCATTAAGGAGCCTTGAGAATATATCATAAGATCTTTCTCCACGGCTCGTCTGTTCTACTACGTAAGGCACTAAACTTGCCATTAAATCAACACCTCCGAAAATTAAAGCCAATCTTTAAATTCTATTTTACAATTGAATTATCTCTTACTATATCCAGTGCTTTTTTAGAGCAGATATCTTTTTTGATATCGGGTTCATGGATAATATTTTTAACTTTGTCTAAATCCATATTATAATGTTTTGCTATTTTATTATACTCTTCCGATATGTCATTTTCTGTCGGGACAATATTTTCAATTTTAGCGATTTTATCAAGAGCCAAAGCAAGTTTTACGTGACTTTCAGCTTGAGGTCTAAAAGTTTCTTCTATTTTAGAAACATCATTACCTGTATATTTGAGGTAATCGTCAAACTTTATTCCTTGAGCTTGAAGGCGATATTCAAAATCTCTCATAAGTTCTTTTATTTTAAGTTTTATTAGAGCTTCAGGTATGTCAGCTTTAACGAGCTTAATTAATTTTTCGATCATTTCATTTTCTGTATCATCCTGAGCTTTTTGTTCTTTATTCTTAATGATTTTTTGTTTGAGATCTTCTTTATATTGGTCTAAAGTGTCGAACTCGCTTATATCTTTTACGAATTCATCATCAATTTCCGGTAATTCCATTTCTTTTATTTCATGTAGCTTTACTTTAAATACGGCAGCTTTATTTGCAAAATCAGCAGCATGATAATTTTCAGGGAACGTAACATTTACGTCAAATTCATCACCGGTATTATGACCTATGATTTGTTCTTCAAAATCACCTATAAACTGTTTTTTACCGAGTTCTAACGTAAAGTTGGTTGCACTTCCGCCATCAAATTTTTCTGAATCGATAGTTCCCTCAAAATCTATTACGACGCTATCTCCGAGTTTAGCGGGTCTGTTTTCAATTGTTACTAAGCGGCCGTTTTTTTTCTGTACTTCTTTAAGTTCGTTTTCAAGATCTTCATCAGAAAAACTTACTTCTCTTTTTGAAACTTCTATACCTTTATAATTGTCTATCTCGACTTCAGGCATAACGGTTACTTTAATTTTAAAATGAAGACCGTCTTTTTTACTTGCGTTTATAAGTTCAAAATCCATTTTATCATCAACAAGTTCTAAGTTTGCTTCTTTAGACGCAGATTCTAATATATCAGGATATATACTGTTAATAGCGTCTTCAAAGAATATTCCCTCACCGTAATATTTTTCTATAAACGATCTAGGAGCTTTACCTTTTCTAAATCCGGGGACGTTTATTCTTCCTTTTTCTCTTTGATATATTTTATCAACAGCTTTATTAAATTCTTCAGCAGGAACTTCTATTTCGAGTTCATATCTGTTAACATCAATATTTTTTGACGACTTTAAGTACATTAAAATTCATCCTTCCAAAAATTTTAAACCATAATATTATACTAGATATAGATATAAAATTCTATGGTAATAAAAAAATTAATAAATAAAAATTAGTTTATACGAATAGGTGTAAAATCAAGGTAGTCGCATGAGACTAGTTTAAAATATATATTACTGTATAACCCCTCCATAATATATTTTCGAGAACCGCTTGAATGAATATGACCATAATAACATTTTTTGATGTTGCTTTCAATCAGAACATCTAATATTTGATGATTAATAATGTTTGAAAATATAGGAGGGTAGTGAGTAAACACTATTTTTTCTAAATTATTATATTTATCAGCTTTTTTAATAGACGTTTTAAGTCTGCCAATTTCCCGAAGAAGTATTTTTTTATCAGTATTTTTTTGAGGGTTTATTATCCAGCCTCGGCTTCCGCATATACAAAGATTTTCACAAGGTATACAGTCATTAAGAAGTGGAACTATAGAATTAAAATTATTTTCTTTTAGGAAATTATTTATTTTAGTTATACTGGACCACCAAAAGTCGTGGTTTCCTTTTATAAGAATTTTTTTACCTGGCAGATTATTAAGAAACTGAAAATCTTTTTTAGTGTCTTCGAGTTTCATCGCCCAGGACACATCTCCTACGATTATAACTGTATCTTCCGGCGATATGGTTTTGACCCAATTATCGTAAATTTTTTGAGTGTAATTTTCCCATCCTTTAAATACGTCCATAGACTTATTCGGGTCTGACAGCGAAAGATGTAGATCAGATATTGTGTAAACAGACATGTTAATCCTCTTATTTAATGTTATTTGTTATAAAATCATAAGCATTTTTGTAAAATATTTTATCAAGCAGCGATTCACTATAATTTAATTTAAGCATCTGTTCATAGAGACTATAAATAGATTCAATTCCGTCAATACCTTTTGGCATATCTGTACCATCGAAGTCGCTTCCGATACTTACCGTATTTTCCCCAGAAAGAGACAAAAAATGTTCGATATGCTTTATTATATCGGTTAAAGACGCATCTTTTTCGGATAGAAAATCTTTGGCGAATGTTACTCCTACTATTCCTCCCGAATTTTTTATAACTTTAAATTGTTCATCAGTAAGATTTCTTCTATGCGGACATATATATTTAGCATTTGAATGGGTAGCAATAAACGGTTTAGATGCTACTTGACTAACATCATAAAATAATTTTTCACTTGCATGAGATATATCAACTATTATGCCTAAGTTTTCCATTTGTTTTATAACTGATGTGCCGAACTTTGAAAGACCTCTCGAATTTTCAACTCCAACGCCGTCACCGATTTCGCACGATCCATTCCAAGTAAGAGTCATTATTTTTACGCCGCGGTTATACAAATGCTTTACATTATTAATGTTTCCTGCTAAAGCAGCTCCGCCCTCAACAGTAAATATAATTTCTTGTTTTGTGGAATTTTCATTGGCATTTTTAATGTCCGATTTGTTTTTACATACCTTTATATACTTATTAAATTTTTCTTCCTGTAAGCAAAGCTCTTTATGTGCTCTGTTAAATAAGTCTAAGGCGTTTTGACCTCTATATTCATCCGGTATAAAAATAGCGTGGCAGCCTATATACGGTTTATATTTTGACGTCCTGCTAATATCTACGTGAAATGTATTTGAGTATATATTTTGATTTTCTTCTATGATTCTATATAGCGTATCGCAATGTAAGTCAAAAAATCTCAATATGATTTTCCTCCTGCTTCAAAAGCATTTTCAATATGAATAATTGACCGGGTATCTGTTTTATTATCCGTTTCTATAGATATAATATCAAATCGGGGCTGCTTAAGCTCCTTTGTTTTTTCTAAATAGACGTAAGCAGTTTTTATTATATTTTCTTGTTTTTTGGAAGAAATTGATTCAAGTCCAGATACAAGAGAATTTTTCTTTCTCATTTTAACCTCGACAAATATAATATATTGTAAGTTTTCAAAAATTATATCTATTTCACCGTATTTACTATAGTAATTTTTACATATAAATTTAAGATTTTTGCTTTTAAGATAATTTATAGCAATTTCTTCTCCAACGTACCCTTTTTTTCTGGACAAAACTAATTTTCACTTCCAATAATTTTTCTAATAAAACTTTTTCTGTGTATCTCGCACGGACCGTACTTTTTGATAGCTTCAATGTGTGCTTTAGTACCGTAGCCTTTGTGTTTTTCGAATAGGTACTGAGGATATTTTTCAGCTATTTTTACCATAAAGTTATCCCTCTCGACTTTCGCGAGGATGGAAGCGCAGGATATAGTTATAGAAAGATCATCACCCTTTACGATAGTCTGGTAGGGTATTTCTAATTTTGGACTGCTATTGCCGTCTATTAATATCATGTCGGGTTTTATATTTAGTAAATTTATGGCCTTTTTCATTGCAAGGTGAGTAGCGTTTAGAATATTTATTTTGTCTATTTCATTTTCGTCGGCGCTTGCAATGCCGTAGCTAAGTGCATTAGAAATTATAGTGTCATATAAGGCTTGTCTTTTTTTGGGTGAAAGTTTTTTTGAATCTTTTGCACCTTCTATTAATTTTCTTTTTGGAAGTATAACAGCTGCAGCATATACAGGTCCGGCAAGTGGACCTCTTCCGGCTTCGTCTATACCGCATATGAGATTAAATCCTTGACTTATATATATGTTTTCATAGTAAAGCGGATTTTTATTTTCTATCAATAATATCATCTACGCTTTCGAGTGTTATTTGACCAAGTTTTCCTGATTTAAACTCATTTATAATAATTTGCGAGGTTTTTTCCGTATCTATATTGCCTCCAGGCATAAGTATACCTCTTTTTTTACCGATACTTTCTATTATAATATTTGGATCTTCAAAATCAGATAAGCTTATGTTAAATCTTTTAATAAGGTTTTCAGGGTACTTGGAAGTTAATATTTTTATAAAATTAAAGGCAAGATCTTCGTAGTCTAAAATACTATCTTTAATTGCTCCGGTAAATGCTAAATTTTGTGCAACTGTTTGATTTTCAAATTTAGGCCACAATACTCCGGGAGTATCTAATAGTTCA
>CAQBRY010000071.1:0-4226 GCA_948762645.1 uncultured Eubacteriales bacterium
ATCATTTCCTGCACAAAAGTGTGTTCATAAATTTTCAGACCTTTGGCAATTGAAAATAAGAATTTCAGCGGGTGGAACTGCGCCTGATTTTCAAAACAAACTGCCCCGGCAGCGTTTACAGGCAATTGTAAATTCTCGGCAAATATAGCATGATAACCAATTTTTGAGAGAGCGTTGATTTCATTTTCAAGCTTTTGCCTGTCATTTACAGAGTACACATAATTATTTTTTATTTCATCAAACACTTTTCTTACTTCTTCTTCGACATCCAGCTTTGGAAAAAATCCTAATATATCATAATTAATATTTTCTTTTTTTAAATTATTTACAGCTGAATCTACTGTTTTTACCTTAGACCCAAAAATAACAACCTTAGCACCATTTTGTAAAAATTTTCTAGCTACTTCATACCCTATTCCTCTTGTTCCTCCAGTTACAACAGCAACTTTGTCTTTTAACATATTTTCCTCCTAAAAAATTAAAATTTTTATAATTAATTATATCATATTTCAAATTTTAAAAATAACTCTAGTAAAAATTTTGAATCATACTACGTCTAAAATTACGTATATAAAAAATATTGAGATCAAAAATCGACAAATATCAATATCTATTTTTTAAAATTTAATGTCAAATTAAAAATATACTTTAAATATGCAAACAAAATTTTTAGAACTCTTTATTTATTCTATTTTTACAAAAAATCCATTCCCTTGTTTAGCTATCAAAAAACTAGTTGAAAAGTGTCACAGGCATAAGGTTTATCTTTCATAGCTTTATTACTATTGTCCATAACTAGAGGTCACATTGAATGTGTAAGATCTTCTATATTGTTTCAGCAAACACCATAAGCCATAAATTAGATATGTTTCATATAGCAATCCAAAGAAGAAAATTAATATAGAAACTCTACTAAAAACCATGATTGACGCATTTGACGAATCTCTAAGAAAAAATGAAAATAATCAAGGAAACGCCACAATAGAGTTAACAGGTGACATTGGTAAACTGGTATCTTTCTTAAACTTCAAACTTAAGCAAGAAAACCAAAATATTGGAAATAATCTTGTTGCCAGGGATGTCTTTATTTGACAATAAAAAAAGAGGAATTACTCCCTCTTATATATTAAACAAATCACTGTGATTTCCTGTTTCAATTAACGTAAATATCAGAATATCATTTTCTATCTTATAAGTTAATAACCAATCTGGTTTTATATGACATTCCATATTTTACTTATGATTTCCAGTTAATTCGTGATTTTTATATTTTGACGGTAATTTCTCGCCTTTTTGTAATTTTTCTACAACTCCTGCTAACAGTAAAAGATTATATCCACGCTTTTCTATTCGTTTTAAACTTTTTTGAAGGCTTTTGAAATTTTTAATTCATACATTAGGATTTTTCCCCTTCAATTTCTTGATAAATTTCGTCAAGGATTTCTTGAAAGTTAGAATAAGATTTATAATTTTTAGGATGTTTTATAATGTCGTCAGCTTCCTTCAAAGCTTCCAATAATTTTTTATTAGGATTAAAATTATTGACCTTAAAAGGAATGCCATGTTCATATATAGCCCTTTTAAAAAACATTCTGATTGCAGTAGGAATGTCTAATCCCATTTCAGAAAACAGATCGTCAACTTGCCTTTTTAATTCAGAATCTACTTTTACTTGCAGTAAAGTATTAGACATAAATATCACTTACCTTTCCAATTGCTTATATATTACCATTATATTACAAAATCATACATTTAAATATGATTTACACTTTTTTATAAATAAAAATCAAACTAATGAGGCAAGGACATGTCGTTAAAATAGTTATTGAAAATAGATGGAAAAGAATTCGAAGTAAAACTGATAGAAATAAGTAGGAACGCAAGTATACTAGATAAGTACGCAAAAAGGACGATAAGTGGCGATCTGCAGCGAGAGATAATAGGAACCTCTACTACAATTATTCCCTAGAATTTGCATATAATGACGAGTCGGAAAAATACGGTTTACTATATCGAAGCCATTTCATGATATAGAGATTACCGACAATATAGGTATGAAAAAATTTTTAAAGGATACATAGCAAATACTACCTGTTTCGCATGCCTGCCAAATACTGCATTTTACAGACAGATTTTCTACTTGCCATTGTCCGAGCCATAGGTCGTATTTATTTTCTAATTCTTCTTTTATTAGATAATTGCTCCACCAGTTAAGATTGTAATGACCATAGCATAGTGTCCTGCGTTTTCTATTTCTTCACAAAAGGCTTTGAATATGTCAGTTCTCTAACGGTTATTAAGTTTTAATTGCTCTTTGTCTTCTATGTCAAAGCACACTGAATATTCAAGTTCTAAGCCTTGTATATTTTCTAAACAAAATTCGGCTTCTAATCTTGCGTCTGATTCGCTGCCAGTATCAGACAAGATGCAAAGCCTATATACAAAAAAGATAAACAAAAAATGACTAACCATATTAAATCAGAATTTTAATACAGATAAACCGAATCAAGTTTGGGTAAGCGGTACCACACAACTCAATCTAAGAAATAAGCCTTACTATGTTTGCGCAATTATAGATTTATTTTCAATAAAATTAATTTCATATAAAATATTATTTAAAAACAGCACACGGTTTGGTAAATTTACTTTTAAACTAGCGTATTATGATAGAAAATCTGACAATGGATTAATATTTCATACTGACCGGGAAAGTACATATCGCTCAAATTCTTTTTGTGATTACTTAAGTTCACTTAATGTAACCCAGTTATTTTCGAGGTCACATGTGCCATATGACAATTCTGTTGCTGAAAGTTTATTTTCTTCTATGAAAAGAGAAAACCCGTATCGTACAATATTTTATTCTGAGGATGATTTTAAGAAAAACGTTAAAGATTATATAAATTTTTATAACACAAAAGGACCTTATGCAAAGTTAAATTACAAGACACCAAATCAAAAAGAAGAAGACCTTAACCATAATGCTGGAAATTTTAATTAATATTCACTAAATATAATTCATTATAGAAAGATGACTTTATTTTCAAGCCATATGCATTTCTCTTTTTGCTTCTGTCTATTAAAATCATAAATCCAGAACTATAATTAAAGTTAATATTCGTCAATTTATATAGTCGTGCTTCATCAGATGAGTATTCGTACCCTTTATATCCTTTTTTCATTTCAATACATATTAGATTGTCATTACAGCCTCTCTTATGAACTATTAAATCAACGACAATTTTAGTCTCATCTAAGCATTTTGGATTATTCCATATGCACTCATTTCCACGATTATATTCAACGTCTACAGTATAATCATGAAACACCGACAAAGCAATTTCTTTTTCAAGATATGAAGCAAATTTTGAGCAAATACACCGCTCACTTAGATCGTTTTCAATCAGATACTGCTCATGAGTGTTAAAATTAGAAACAGCATTATTAACTATACCTGTAAGCTTTGATTGCTTTTCCGTCATATACTATCATTCTCCCTTCATGGTTAAATTATGTCAAAAATTTTAAATATAAAAATACCTGCACAAGGTTAAAATACAGGACGTCAAATCAAAAATAAGAAGATTTTAATCATATTGCCGGGAATCTTAATTAATATTAAATTAGACATAGGGGTTCAAACGTCGTTTGTTTCAACGTTTTACCTCTGATTTTGTCTATTTATAAATTATAGAGTAAATATAAAAAAATTTCACCATAATGCGGCGATAAAATAAAAAACAGTTATTTAAATCTAGACATGGGAGTTCAGATTTCACAACCGGTTCAAGCTTATTTCTTTTCAAGGGAATTAAAAATTTCTTGATCTTCTTGTGGAAAATCATTGACATTTTTACTTTGAATAATTCCAACCGTTTCATAATTTAATTTTATATAACACTTTTCTCCTAAAGCATATATAGGATTAAAGTCTGATACACTATTTCTAAAATCAATAAATTAAGACAAAAAGAGACTAAAAATTATCGTGTTGACCATTTAACAAAATCTTTAAATTTGAACCATTCCAAGTTAGTTTGCTAAAAACTAAACGAAGGAGTGATTTTTTGCGTCAAAATTCAGTGTATGAAAATTTTCTGTAAAGAAGCGTAGATTTTTAAAAATTCTTTCTACATCTGTTTTCTCATTTTCAGAAAATTCAAATTGAGACTTGTAACTCTGTTTTTGATCTTCTAATTTTTAAATTTGTTTATTGAAGTTATTAG
>CAQBRY010000071.1:4236-9091 GCA_948762645.1 uncultured Eubacteriales bacterium
AAATTAATTTTTTTATTTTCACAACCTTCAATTTCAAATTTAATTTTCTCGATTTTATCTTGAAATTTATTAACTTTACGAGTGTAAATTTTAATATTCAAATCTTTTTTAAGCTTATCTTCATCAAAATTCATAATGTAGTTTATGACATAATTGTCAGCCATAGAACAACACCGTCTCGACAAACAAGGATATATAGGCTGCATTAAATTACTCAAAATTTTCGGTGCTATATAAAACAATATAAAACTTGAATATTACTCAATAAAAATAAGCCTACCTCAAAGCACAGTAGTTGTGATTAAAAGAGAGGCTTAAATTGTTTTTTATTTGAACTTTAGATGTACATAATTTTTAATAAACCACTTTTAAAAATGGAATATTTGTTAAATTACCCTCATTCATCGTGATTACTTGTACTCCTTTTTCTTCTAATGAATTGATAAAATTTGAAAGTTCTGAATGTGAGTATCTTCCAAATCTGCTCATATCTTTAGGCTAAATGAAGATTTTCAAAAATATGCAGATTCATTTGGTGAGTTTAAAAATGAAGGTATGTTGTATATAGTATATAATAAAAATGTTTCTTGCTTTTTCAAGAAATATTTTGTTTTTATTGTCAGATATTTTTAACTAACTATTATTAATTATTAGACTTTTACCCGACATTTCCTGCGGTATTTGTAATTTAAAAATTTTTAATATTGTTGGAGCAATATCCGATATTCTACCATTTTTTTCCAGACCACAGGGATAATTCACTATACAAAAAGGTACCTTATTTGTTGTATGCGCAGTAAATTTTTCTCCATTTTCAGATATCATTTTTTCAGCGTTTCCATGATCTGCTGTTATTAATGCTACGCCATTTTTTTTAAGTATACTATCAATTATTTTACCCAAACACTTATCTACTGTTTCCGTAGCTTTTACAGCCGCATCAAAATTTCCTGTATGACCCACCATATCACAGTTTGCAAAATTTAATATTATAACATCATATTTTTCGCTTTCTATCTTGTTTATAACTTCCTCCATTACTTCGTTTGCGCTCATCTCGGGTTTTTGATCATAAGTGGGAACTTTCGGAGAAGGTACTAATATTCTATCCTCCCCCGGATATGGCTTTTCTATCCCTCCGTTAAAAAAGAAAGTTACATGAGCATATTTTTCTGTTTCGGCAATTCTTA
This sequence comes from uncultured Eubacteriales bacterium, assembly GCA_948762645.1. Taxonomy (GTDB): domain Bacteria; phylum Bacillota; class Clostridia; order Oscillospirales; family Acutalibacteraceae; genus CAQBRY01. Next base: position 5,427 of record CAQBRY010000071.1, read on the forward strand.
ATTGTCTTAATCCTTTATTTGAAATATATTCTCCCAATGTTTGTTCTAGTTTCTGGGGTTTGAATATTACAGATACATTTTTAAATTTTTCATTGTATGTTGTCATGCATAAATAGTCTGAAATTTTTACTCTATTTATTTCAAATTCTTTAAACTCTTCCTCTATAAAACATCTTGTGATTTCTCTTGCTCTATCAGGTCTAAAATTAAAACAAATTATACCGTCATTTTCTTTCATTCCTTTATAAGACTTTTTTACTTTAGGAATAAAAAATTCGTCGGTTACTCCATCTTTATAAGAGTCTAAGATGATTTGCTTTGGATCTTCATATTTTTCTCCCCAAGCCATAACTATAGCGTTGTATGCTTTTTTTATTCTTTCCCATCTATTATCTCTGTCCATAGAATAGTATCTTCCTGATATAGTTGCGATTTCTCCTATTTCATACTCTAATATCCTATCTTCACACATTTTAATATAGTTTATACCGGAGCTTGGAGACGTATCTCTGCCGTCCAGCCAGGCATGTATATATACTTTCCTAACATTATTTTCTTTTGCCATTTTCAGTAAAGCAAATAAATGATTTATATGACTGTGTACTCCCCCATCAGAAAGCAGACCCATAATATGCAGAGAACTATCTTTTTGATTTACTTTTTTCATTATATTTATAAGTTCTTCATTTTTATAAAAACTTTTGTCTTCGATAGATTTATTTATTCGTGTAAGTTCCTGATATACTATTCTTCCTGCCCCTATATTTAAATGTCCGACTTCAGAATTTCCCATTTGTCCTTCCGGCAACCCTACGTCATCTCCAGAAGCTTTTAGCGTAGTATATGGATTTTCGGTAAATATTTTGTCTATATTCGGGGTACTAGCGTGATATATTGCGTTTCCTGATTTTTCCTGTCTTATTCCAAACCCGTCTAAGATGATTAGTATTAAAGGTTTTTTCATTTTTAATCTTTGCCCTCCTTTTTTACAATGTTATTTACTCTGTCTATAATCTCATAAAATTTTTCCGGGTTTAACGATGCTCCTCCTATAAGACCTCCGTCTATATCGCTTTGAATTATTATATCCTCTGCATTTTCCAAATTTAAAGATCCTCCATAGAGTATTGACGTTGACATAGATATTTCTTTTCCGTATATTTTTTCAATCGTAGACCTTATTTTTTTACACATACTATCAGCTTCTAAAGAAGTTGCAGTTTTTCCTGTGCCTATTGCCCAAACCGGTTCATAGGCAATACAAACATTATTTAAATATTTATTATTTATATTTTTTAGTCCATTTACTATTTGTGACTCTACTATTTCTAATTCTATTCCTGCATTTTTTTCTTTGATCGTCTCACCCACACATAAAATAACAGACATATTACTATTTAACGCTTTATTTATTTTTTTATTAATTATTTCATCAGTCTCACAAAAATATTTTCTTCTTTCGCTATGGCCTATAATTACATTTTTTACTCCTAGAGATAATAACATATCAGTGGATATTTCGCCTGTAAATGCACCAAAGTTTTCAAAATGACAATTTTGAGCTCCTATTTTTATTCTTGAATTTTTTGAATATTCTAAAGCAGTTTGAATGTCGATATAAGGAACGTAAGTATGTATATCCAGCCTAGAGGACATACTCTCTATCATTGGACATAATTTTTCCATATATATTTTAGTATCTTCAGGTAATAAGTTCATTTTCCAGTTCGAGGCCAATATTATTTTTCTTGATCTGTTCAAAACTTTTCCTCCATTTTGTATATAATAGTAATATTATTATCAATGGATATATTTTTATGTTAATTATAAAAAATATAATTTATATTTTAACTTATTTTTTTTAAATATCTATTGTTTTTAAAAAATATATGATGATAAATATATAAAATTTACCATCATAATTTATACTGTTATTTAAAATACTTAATAGCAGACTCAAATATTTTCATATCATAATTCCCTATAACATTTTTATATAATCCGTTTCCTATACGTTCTGAATGTCCCATTTTTCCAAATATTCTTCCGTCTGGTGAAGTAATTCCTTCTACGGCAAAAATTGAACTGTTAGGATTAAATTCAATGTCCATTATAGCATTTCCGTCTAAATCTACGTATTGAGTTGCAATTTGCCCATTAGATTTTAAGGATTCTATTGTATCTTCAGAAGCTATAAATCTGCCTTCTCCATGCGATATAGGAACATTATATATCTCCCCTACATTTACCATAGAAAGCCACGGAGATTTATTTGAACAAATTCTGGTTCTTACGATTCTTGACTGATGTTTGCCTATTTTATTAAACGTTAAAGTAGGACTATTTTTATTCGTATCTACTATTTTTCCGAACGGGACAAGTCCTAATTTTATAAGTGCCTGAAATCCGTTGCATATTCCGAGCATAAGACCATCTTTATTTTCAAGAAAATTATTTATTTCCTTTTTTATAATTTCATTTCTAAAAAATGCTGTTATAAATTTTGCAGATCCATCCGGCTCGTCTCCTCCGGAAAATCCTCCGGGTATAAATATTATCTGAGAACTTTTAAGCTCTCTTTCAAATTTTTCAATACTCCTTTCAATACCTTCAGAAGAAAGATTATTAATTACTAATATATTAGGGTGTCCACCGGCATCACTGAATGTTTTTGCTGAATCGTATTCACAATTTGTACCTGGAAATACCGGTATTAAAATTTTAGGTTTAGATGATCTTATTTTTGATTTTATATTTGCTTTAAAATTAAAGTCGATGTTTTGAACTTTATCATCCTCATATTTAATTTTAGACTTATATATGCTTTCGAGTTTATTTTCATAAATTTTCAAAAGATCTTCTAAATTTATATTTTCCTTTTTGTAGCTAAATGTCTTCTCCTGAGTTATAACGCCAACAACCTTTCCTATAGAAATATTTTTCTTTTCTACTTCTAATATAAAAGACCCGTAAGAATAATCAAAAAGATCATTTAAAGATATATTTTCATCAAAATCAAACCCAAATTTATTGCCAAAGCTCATTTTCATTACGGCTTCCGCTATTGAACCATATGTTAGAGTATACGCTGAAACAGCTATTTTTTTCTTTATCAAATCATTTACTATACTGTATATTTCTATTAGTGAAGAGGCTATGGGAAGATTATTTTCGTCATATTTTGGAGATATTAGAATTACTTTATTACCTATATTTTTAAATTCATTTGAGATTATATTATCGGTTTTTTCTGTCGTAACAGCAAAAGATACAAGCGTAGGAGGAACATTTAGACTTTCAAAACTTCCACTCATAGAATCTTTTCCGCCAATTGCAGGTACCTGTAAGTCCTTTTGAGCCTTAAATGCCCCCAGAAGTGCTAATAATGGTTTACCCCATTTTTTACTGTCTTTACCCAGTTTTTCGAAATATTCCTGAAAAGTTAAATATATATTTTCAAATTTAGCTCCGGAAGCAACCAGTTTAGATACAGATTCAACAACTGCAAGATATGCCCCATGATACGGACTTTTCTCAAAAATAAAAGGATTATATCCCCAAGACATTAATGAGCAGTCGCTTGTATTACCGTTTTCTACAGAAATTTTATGTACCATTGTCTGAATAGGCGTAAGCTGATATTTACCTCCGAAAGGCATAAGTAC
>CAQBRY010000072.1 GCA_948762645.1 uncultured Eubacteriales bacterium
TTAGCTAACCTATTCATAAAAAAGATAATCCCTACGTTATCTTCCCTCTCCTTTGGCAAATCCTTCTTAACTACTTTAGTTTCATTTTTCTTTTTTACCATTATTTCAAAAAAATCATAACAAATATTGTAAATATCTTTTGACGTAAGCACAACTATATTTCGTAACGCTTGGCCATTTAATTATAATATTTTCCAAGTATGTAATAAAAATTCCGAAGTATTAAACGGACATTTCAACAGATTAGTCAGTAGGTTAATCTATATGAAATGATAGATTTTAATTTAATAAATAAAATTTTTAATAATTTAAACAGTTTTTTCATAATTTCTTTTACATATTATCTTATAAATTTCTATTAAATTTTCTATACTTTTAAAAAAATAAAATATTCTTACTTTTTTAAAACTATTTTTTAAATATACAATTATTTTAGTACTCATCAGTAAACTTGCGACAAAAAATATAGCTATATCCACATCAAAATTAAAATAATAGTAAAATAAAATTCCATATGGTATAATCACAATATTGAACTTTAACTTTATTATTGTTTTTCATAAAAATTTTCAAGATTAAATAATAATATTCCAATTTTTCAAATATTGATTATAGAAATAAAATATTCTAAAATTTTTTAAATAAGATTATCAAGGAGAGAAAGAAATTGACAGGATACGTATCAAAATATTGTGGATTTTGTTTTGGAGTGTCTTTAGCAGTACAAGCAGCTTATGACGAAAGTAAAAATAGTAAATTATATATGTATGGTGAAGTTGTACATAACCCTATAGTAATAAAAAACTTAATAGAGAATAATGTTTCAGTAATTAACGATATAGAAAAAATATCAAAAATTTCATCCCCAAAAGTATTAATCAGAGCACATGGAGTACCGGAATGTACCATAAAGTCTTTAGAAAAATTCAATTCTATAATAATAGATAAAACATGTCCAAAAGTAAAAAGAGTTCATAAGATAGTTTCTAAAGCATATGAGGAAAATAAAAAAATAATAATAGTGGGTAATCCTGATCACCCTGAAATTATCGGAATAAATGGATGGTGTAATTTTTCGGCAACTATAGTTAAAAATCTTGAAAAAGCTAAAGAAATTATACCATCACTAAATTCTCAAGATATATTTTGTATGGTTTCCCAGACAACATTTAACCATGAAAAATATTCAAAAATTTATAAATTTTTTACAAATTATTTAGAAAATATAGAATTTCATAATACAATTTGCAACGATACTTCCAACAGACAAAAAGAAATTTTAACTCTCTCAAAAAAAGTAGATATGGTAATAATAATAGGAGGAAAAAGCAGTTCAAATTCAACTAAACTATTTGAAATCGCTAAAGAAAACTGCAAATATGCTCAACATATAGAAACTGAAAATGACCTTGATCTTTCAAAATTTGATTTAATATCCACTTTTGCCATTTCAAGCGGAGCCTCTACGCCAATAGAAAGTATTAAAGATGTAATAGATTACATAAAAAAGTACTGTAAAAAAAATAATATACAAACCCAAATATTAAATCTAAACTAAAAATAAATTTACAATGTCGGAAATAAGTACTATAATATTATTAAGTACATATAAACAAAGGTTAATTATATCAAAAAAACACTAATAAAACTATTTGAAGAAAAATTAGAAAATATTAAAAGCCGTCTATCATAAATCAAAGGGATTTAATAACTATGGTAAATAAAAAATTATTTAAAATTTTCATATATATAACAATGTTGACATCATTTTTCTTTTTTAAATATTCTCTGAAAGCCTTTGGAGGATACACACACTACTACATATGCTCAAAAGTAACTTGTCGTGACAAATACCTTAAAGACTTATCAGAAGAAGAAAAAGTTTTTAAAGATCAACTGATTAAAGTGGCGTCTCAATGTAACGATACAAAATTAAAGTTATTTGCACTAGGATGGTCTGATCACGTTATTCAAGATAATCATACATCAGAAGTATTTAATAAAATATTTCAAAATACAAAAAATTATAGAATAAGATATGGTAAATGCGATTCATATGTTTATGGAAAAACAGGATATTTATCAAGCGACGTTCTATTTTGTCCAAACACGCTTATAAAAAGCACATATAAACAGTTCAAACTTAATGACACTTTACCAAAAATAAAAAACAGAATTATTAAAAAAGAAACTTCAAAAATTTTGAAAGCTTTCTATGCACAATCATGGCTTGGCTTTAACAGTTTATCTGAAGATGAGTCCAAAATAGCAAAATATGAATTTAAAAATCTAGAACTTCTATGTGGCAGTAACAATCCCGATTATGAAATTCTTTTTTCAAATGATTAATAATTTATTATCAGTAGTATATAAAAGAAATTTTATATACTATTAATTATTATTTTTCAAAATAAAATACTAAAAGACCTAATATATATTAAATAAATAATTTAACAGCAGCCAATTTGTTCTAAAAGGCTTCATTAAATTCCAATATCCTATTCCTCTAAGATTAAAAGTATTAATAATTTTAAATTTAGACTCTAAACTTCTTACATCTTCAAACCAAACAACATGACTTATGCCTTTTTTAGAATAATAAAAATAAGGAGACATAGACGTACGATCAAGCTCAATACGAGCATTATTCTTAATCGCTATTTCCACAGCTTCAATATTTCCTACTACCGTAGCTTCCGTCGTTCCCCTTACATAAGGTAAAGGCCAATCATAACCATAATTAGGTATGCCCATATCAACTTTTTTACTTGGAATCTGAGATACAGCGTAATTAATTACCTTTATAACCTGATCAATTGGAGCTACAGCCATCGGTGGACCATACGTATATCCCCACTCATACGTCATAACCAAAACACTATTAGAACTTTCACCCAATCCCTTGTAATCTATACCCTCATATAAAAGTCCGGGTTGGTCACTTGACGACTTTGGAGCCAATGCAACAGAAACTCTATACCCCTGAGCATTCATTGAATCTGTAAGTTCCCTTACGAAATTTGTATATGGATCTCTATCCTGGGGAGATATATATTCAAAATCAACATCTACGCCGTCATATCCTTTCATTTTTACTGTATCTAATAAATTATTTATTAGCTTTTTTCGAACCTGTACATCACTTGTAATTACAGTAACAAGATAACTATTAAATTTTCCATTCTCATCTAAAGGGGTCAAGACAAGTATAGGAGATACTCCGAATTCTTTTGCCATAGATATTAATTCTTCATCGTCAGGAGGAATCAATTCACCTTCAGTTGTAAACCCGTATGAAAATATAGAAAGATCGCTTAAATACAGCAAACTTTCTCTTAATACATTTTTATCAATGTAAGGATATGCATAGCCGTTTACTTTCAATTCATAATTATTGATTTTTTCGTCCTGATATTTAATTATTATGTTTTCTCCCGGATATAATATAGTGTCCAGTAAATAAGGATTATTTCTAACTATATCTAAAACAGATACTCCATATAAATTAGATATAGAATATAAAGTTTCATCGTTCTTTATGCTATGGGTAATCTCAGGAAGAAGTATTAAGAGTGACTGTCCTACTACCAATTCTCTTGATGATGATGTTGTTATTTGATTATCAAATATTAATCTTTGAGGAGAAACTCCATATCCTTGAGCAATTGAATAAATATTTTCTCCTGGCTGTACTACGTGAATTATCATTAAATTTTTCCTCCTGAATAATTTATATTTAATAATATTTATAATAAATATATTTCCTGAGCATAATTATTAATAAGTTAGATTATTAAATGATATTAAAAAGGTGAAAAATATATGATATTAAAATTGAAATCTTTAATTATCAGTTTAGCTATAAGTTTGGGAGTAGGTGGACTGTCTTCTGTAGTTACAAAAGGCTCCTCTGAAATATACAAAGGTCTAAATCAACCTCCACTTGCACCACCCTCTTGGCTATTTCCGATTGTTTGGACTATTTTGTATATCTTAATGGGTATTTCTTCTTATATTATATATGAATCGAATTCTAATATAAAAAATAAAGCGCTAACTGTATATATAACACAATTAGCAGTCAATTTTATTTGGCCTATACTATTTTTCAATTTAGAGATGTTCTTATTTTCATTTATATGGTTAATACTTTTATTGGGATTAGTGTTATATATGACTTTATTATTCTACCAAATTAAACCGTTCGCCGCATACCTACAAATACCCTACATATTATGGTTAATTTTTGCCGGATACTTAAATTTGATGATATATATACTAAATTAATCTATTTTTTGCTAAAATCGTATAAGTAGATCCCCAACTATTCAATACTTTTACATCAAATAACCCTAATTTTTTCAAAATATCTATCTCGTGCTCTACAGTCAATAGAGCATCATAATGGTAAAAAATCGTTATCTTTAATTTCTTGTTCTATTTTTAACTTTTCAAAGTTTTCAAACAATTCTTTTTCAAGCGTATCAGATTCAGCAAAATAATCGGTTAAAACAAAATATCCCTTCGAATTTAAAGAATCATATATCTTCTTATAAAGTGACAATTTACTTTCAGCTGTAAAGTGATGTAAAGATTCTACCGATACAGCTGCATCATATTGCCCATCTCCAAAATTCACGTCAAAATATGAGCCGCAAATTAGTTTAATGTTATTTTTAGGAAACTTATCTGCAAGTTTTTTTAGCATATCATTGTATAAATCTAACCCTACAACATATGCTTTAGGATTCAAACAAAAATACTCTTCCAGTTCCAGCGCAGTATCACAACCTAAATCCAGTACTTTACTTTTTGGAAACATAGGCAAATTTTTAGCAGTAAACTCGTATTTTATCATAAAATACGGCCTAATACTATTCCACCAACTTTAATAAGCGATTGCAAAGATAAGTATATCTTTTCTCCAAATTATTGTTTTCTATGGCATGTCTTACTGCCGCCTTCTGACCTATTAAAATAACCATTTTTTGAGCTCTTGTAAGTGCCGTATATAATAGATTTTTCTGAAGCATTATAAAATGTTTAAAGGTAATCGGCATAATTACAATTGGAAATTCTCCGCCCTGAGACTTATGTACCGTAATACAATAAGATAAACTAATCTCATCGAGTTCTAAAATATCATATTCTATTTTTCTCCCGTCAAAATCAACTGTTAATTTTTTATCCATAATGTCTATATTTGATATAAATCCTATGTCTCCATTAAATACATTTTTATCGTAATTATTTTTAATTTGCATAACTTTATCGTTTAATTTGTACTCTGTATGACCCCTTTTCAAGCTAATAGTACTTTGATTAATATATGATTGTATATTTTTATTAATATTTTCAGTACCGATTTCTCCCTTGTGTATTGGAGTAATAATTTGTATATCTAAAACAGGATTTATTTCATATTTACCAGGTAATCTTCGGCAGTATAAATCCACAATCAGTTTTAAAATTTTCTCTGAATTTTCCTCTTCTATAAAAAAGAAGTCTGAATTAAATCCACAATTTAATTTTGGCATTTCTCCATTATTAATTTTATGAGCATTAATTATAATGTCACTGTTTTTACCCTGACGATAAATATGATTAAGACGAAAAGTAGAAACAACTTCCGAATTGATAATATCTTTTAAAATATTCCCCGCGCCTACAGATGGAAGTTGGTCCACATCACCTATCAATATTATTCTCATATTACTTGGAACTGCTTTTATTAAATGATACATCAGCATTAAATCTATCATAGATGATTCATCTATAATTAATACATCACCAACAAGTTTATTTGAATCCGTTCTTTTAAACCCTTCGTTAGGACTACTTTCAAGAAGTCTATGAAGGGTTTTTACTTCCATCTTACAAATCTCAGCCATACGTTTAGCAGCACGTCCTGTTGGAGCAGCTAAAAGTATTTTTCTTTTGTTTTGTCTAAACACTTCAATAATGGCCTTAGTAATCGTAGTTTTACCAACTCCAGGACCTCCGGTTATTATGGAAAATTTTGAATTAATACTATTTTTTATAGCAGTAATTTGATCATTATTATAATCAACACCTAAATTACTTAATATCTCATCAATATTTCTAATTTTACTTTTAATCGGATAACTGATAATTTCTTTTATTCTTTCGCAAAGGCCACATTCACAATAATAAATATATTGAAGATATACTTTATCGTCTTCCTTTACCAGTTCTTTTGCTTGTATTAAATAGTCTAAAGTCATTGTTATTTTACTTTGATCAATATTAAGTATTTCACAGCTGCTATTAATTAGCTCTTTAAATGGAGCGTAGCAATGACCTCTGTCCAGAAAAGTATTTAACGTATATATTATACCCGCACGGCATCTACTATAAGACTCTCGATCTATTCCAAGCTTACAAGCTATACTATCAGCAATTTTAAATCCTATTCCACAAACATTGTCAATAAGGCTATACGGATCCTTTTTTATAACAGATATGCTTTTATCCGCATAAACTTTATAAATTCTATATCCTAATGCCGTTGAAACATTACAGCTCTGAAGAAATATCATTAAATTTTTAATGTCCTTATGTTCCTTCCAGGCATTAGAAATTAAAGTAACACGTTTCTGCCCTACATTCGGTATTTCTAACAGTCTATGAGGAGTATTTTCTATAACATCTAAAGTCTCATATCCAAATTTACTTACTATAAGTTTTGCAAATTTAGGTCCTACTCCTCTTATAAGTCCGCTTCCCAAATACTTCTCTATACCGTATATTGTAGCCGGCAAAACTTCTTCCCAGCTTATAACTGAAAATTGCCTTCCAAATTTCTTATTTAAAACCCAATTTCCCTCTGCCGATATAACAGAACCAATACTTAAAGAAATTAAATTTCCTACAGCAGTTATAAGCTCATCATTATCTTTACATTTAATTTTAAGTATACTGAATCCTTTTTCTTCATCCAAATATATAATCTTTTCTACTACACCTTTTAGCTTCTCCAAAATATAACCTCTGATAAAAAATAAAATTAAATCTTATAAAACACAGCTTTTCGACCTTCAAAAACACTATAGTATTTAAAACCAATCTGTCTTAAGATCTCAGACGCAATTTTAAATTTGTATCCAACATTTTCAAGTATATGGGCGTCACTGCCTACGGTAATAACCTCCCCGCCTAAATCTTTATACATTTTTAAAATTTCAGTACTAGGATGAAAACATCCCAGACCTCTAAGCATACCAGATGTATTAAGTTCTATGCCTTTTTCACTAGCAATAATTATTTTTAATAACTCTTCTAAAATACTTTTATAGTCATCAATATTAAAATATTTATTCTTATTCGGCCCATATCTAACAACATAATCTAAATGACCATAAACATCATATTCATCAAATAACTTAACATTTTCAAGTATTGACTCAAAATATTCTAAATACGCAGCCTTTTCTTCCCTTCCCTTATAAAAGGAACTATAAAAAGGGTCCCTTCCATTAACTAAGTAAGATGACCCTATTATAAAATCAAAATTATATTTACTTAAAAAATCTTTTATCCTACTTCTTAAATATGGCATCAGTCCTATCTCTACGCCACATAAAATTTTTATTTTTTCTTTATACTTTTCCTTGATCAAATTAATCATACAAACATATGATTCCGCATCACGCATATATTTCTTCTCTTCTTGTGCAGAAGGATAGTCCATATCACAATGATCGGTAATACAAATAGATTTTAAACCTATTTCTATAGCCTTTTCTATTTAGCACTCTATGCTTACATCACAGTCATGGGAAAATTCAGTATGTACGTGAAAATCCGATTCTATCATTAATCATCCCACCCAAATTCCCCAAAATATATACCTTTTAAATAGTTCATAACAGATGTTTTTCTTTCATCTATTATATCCTTAGGCAAATCTTTTATATAAAACCACTTTATTTCACTGCACTTATTAGGCTCATTAACTCTCGGAATACTGCTATAATTTCTAACGTCAAAATACGTATAACAATATGTAACGCTTCCAAAATTATTGTAATAAAATCCTGCAAATTTAATATCATTTTTGGCTATTTCAATTCCCAACTCTTCTCTCGCTTCCCTAGCAGCGGCTTCAGTAGTAGACTCTCCCTCCTCCACGTGACCACTTGCCGCAACATCCCAGTATCCATCCATAAAACCTGTGTTTTGTCTTTTTTGCAGTAATATCTCTAAATTATCCCTGCTTCCTCGACTCAAAATTACAAAAACCGCATTTGGTGTTTTAAATCTTTCTTTCATTTTTCTCTCCAAAGTTTTCAATATTAGTTTTACGTAATATTATATTTTGAAATCTAAAATTTGAAAAGTAAAATAATAAAAACCTAAAAAAAATTATTTTGAGTATCTTGCATTTTATAATGCAGTTTTAATATTGCAATTTGAGTTTTAGCGTCCATTATCTCACCGCTTAGGACCATATTTAATGCTTTGACTATAGGAATATTGTAAACTTCTAATATCTCATCTTCATCGGGCATAGGTTTAACAATCTTTTCAACCCTACACCCAAATAAATACAATTTATCGGTGCTTACAGCCTGACTCGTATAAAATGATCCTAAACTAAAATAATCTTTACCTATTATACCGGTTTCTTCTAATAATTCTCTTTTAGCCTGCTGTAAAGGATCCGGATTTTCTCCTTCTAACTTACCCGCAGGCAACTCCAAAGTAATAGAAGAAACAGGATATCTATACTGCTTTACAAGTGTTAATTCATTACTGTCATTTATAGGTGCAATACAAACTCCCCCAGCTTGTTCGACTACCTCCCTGGTACAAATATGACCATTAGATAATTCAACCTCATCTACCCTCAAAGATAAAACTTTTCCTTCAAAAATAATATTTTTTTTTAAAGTCTTTTCTTCCAAACCTAATCTTCCCCCTAATAATTATTAAAGATGTTTCCAATACTAATATTATATCAAAAAAAATTTTTTCTTTTGAGTTAGAAAAACAAATACTATTTTTGTTAATATATACA
>CAQBRY010000073.1 GCA_948762645.1 uncultured Eubacteriales bacterium
GAGCCTCTACATCTGCCGACATATCGGCTCTGATTTCGCATATTCTTAACTCTTTCATTTTTCTTCCGCCTCACTTAATTGATATTTATTTGCCATTTGTGCGTCCACAACATTTAATGTTTGCAGCCTTTTATCTCCGTCCTCGACTTGCGGTAAATTTAAGATTTCCAAAACCTGATTTATTGTAAGCAAACCATAAGGAATAAGCTGTGAAATTAAATTGATTTTCGTTGCGTTACTGCTAAACTGTAATCTACCGCTTTCAAATATTATTTGATTTCCAAATGCTTGTTCACGAACACTCAATATTTTTCTCGTAAATTCAAGACTTAATTGTAGTGCGATAGGTTCAATGGTACTTTCATAAAATGCTGCCCATTCGTCCTCTGTATAACTGCTGTTTACAATCTTCTCCGATATTCCCAAATAATCGTAAATTTTAGTTTTTATAGCCCCAATTTGCTTTTCATCAATTACAAGATTGTTGCCCGTTATCGGTATGTATTCGGTCTTTTGGTCTGTTGCGACAATTCCTCCGCTATTCGTAATTTGCAAATAATCTTTTATGAATCTCTCTTTTTCCTGTTTTAATTTTTCTGGAACCATTATTTGAGTAAATTTCAAAATTCCTCTGATATTTGCGCTGCTTTTTATGCTCGCATTTATGCCCTCGTTTTGAGTATGTGCAAGTTCCAAAGCTGGATTTAAAGCTGTGTTGGGAGTTCCAAATAAATCATTATCGTTAAAGTTCCGCCTTAAATGAATAATATCTGCATATGGTAATATAGCTTCTTTTCCTGCTTCAAATAAAAATTTACAATAAAGATTTTCAAAACTATCTTGTAAAAACTGTGCGTTTAATGGTCTGAAAGGGTGTATCCCCAATATACTCCCTTTTTCGTTCTTCTCAATATACGCAAAAGCGTTATTATGCAGAAAATAGTGAGTTACAAGCTTATATATCATGTCAAATGCGCTCATATATGGGTTGGGCTGCACCTGTAAAAGTCTATTTAATTTACAATCACCCTCACATTTCGTATGGTTGTCGTATTTTACAATATGGCTTCCTTTAAGCTTTGCAGCATTTCTTGCTATCACGTCAACTGCGCTTCTGTAAATGTCATTTTCATAAGCATTACCCGTCCATGCACTGAACATATTAGACGTACTGTTTATTATCTCGGTTTGTACTGCTTTTGGTATCGCTTTTTTGCTTTTAAAAATTCTTTCAAAGATACTGATTTTAATTCCCTCCAAACCTCAAATTACTTGACATACAAATTCCTCATGGTCTGTATCTTTTACCATATTTCCTATACTTTCCTTTGGAATTACATTTATTTTTCCTTGTTCGTTTTCAATCTCGATAAAACCGCTAAATTCTTTACTTTCCCTCGCGATAATATCCTCTATTATAGTTCCGTCTTTCTTTATTAATCTTTTGCAATTCATATTTTTCATCTCCTTTCTTTGTTTACGCCTGTTTACACCCTTTTACGCTGCAATCTTGGGAATTTATAAATTTAATATATTCTTACAAATGGCTTTGTTATGGGATTTATAAAGCTTATGATTTGATGTGTTTACACCGTTTACGCTAGGTTTGCAAAAGTTCTCCATTTTTATCATATAACCACACTTACAATATCCCCACTTTATGCTTTTTCCATAAAGTTTCCCAAAGTGGTGCAAACAGGATATATACTTAGCTCTAAAACCGCATAACACGGGGATTTGTGGGCTTTAGTTTTGTTTACACCCCTGCGAAAAATGCTGCGTAAACAACTTTATTCATAATTGCACCCCAAAATTGGTAAATTTCTTACTCTTTTAGTTGTACGCTTACCGTTTATAATGACCGATACAGTTTTAGATTTAATATCAAGCTTATTTAATACTGTGGAAATTTGCTCTACTGAATATCTTTTTAATTCACTATGATTTTCTTTAAATCAGATACGGTAACATCTCTATAAACTAGATTTTTGTTAGTTTTTGAAAGCACGTCAATTACTTCTGATTGCCCTTTCAAAGGTTTTTCATGTACGGTATTTCTTTCGGCAAGTTTTATTTGCTCGTCTTTGGTAAGCCTAAACCCTTGCCGATTATTTTTAGTCTTTTCTTCAACTTGCAGCCATAATTGAAGAACATCAAAATTTGATAAACTGTCAAGGTCTATTGACGTAATGGGAACAGTCCAAAATCGTCTGCTGCCTGTTGGGTCAATTAAAAATTTTTTCGCTGTTGCAAGTCCCTATTATTGCGGTGCGCCTTGCTAAAGTCTGGTCAGATCGTCCGTAAGGTAAACGATATTCATCAATTTCGGCTGTAATAAACGCCTTTAATCGTTCTAAGTCACTTTTAAAAGTAGTTTCTATTTCTCCTAATTCAACAATCCATGCACTACAACAGCGTCTGTATGTATCCTTATCTTTGGTATCTAAATACTGCCCTAACTTACAAAGTTCTTGATGTACTGCAATTTTCCTTACAAAAGTTGTTTTTCCTATACCTTGTTTTCCTTGCAACACTAAAATACCGTCTGCCCCGTAAGCCCCGTTAAATTCGTTTCTTGCCATAGACAACGCTTGCCATAACCATTTTTTTATTAATATTTTGCTTAGCTCGTCTGGTTCCTCTATGTTCAAAATGCTAAATAATTCTTGTATTCTATCTTTACCGTCCCATTTGGCACCTTCCAACATCTCTACAACTGGATTAAAACGATTTTTTCCAGCAATTACACTTAAAAGGTCACATATACTTGATTTATCGCACTTTTTTAATTTTCCTTTTAGATTATCAAACAAAATAACAGGTAAATCATTTTGTAGAGTTTCTGGATTGTAGTCTGATTTTACGCCCTTAATCTCGATTGTCCGTTTTATTACGTTGTATCGAACATTTACATTAATGCTTTTAAGATAATAGCTTAACGCTTTTTCGTTTAAAATTTTAAATTCTTCTCCAAAAATCGTTAAAGCCTTTTTATTTTTAGGAATTGGCTTTTTATCTGATTTCTCATAAGCTGAAAATGTATTTTTGCAGTCTGATATTGCTTTGTTTATCGTTTTGCTTTTATAATCAAGCCTATCCCATTTTTCTCGATATAATCCTGATTTACAAAACAGGTTATCTATACGTTTAAAATTATCTCCACAATAAAATGCAAGAATATTACATAATGCTTGGTCGGCTTCACTTGGGGAATTATAGCCTTGCGCATTTCCGTTCCATAAATTTTTAAATAAATTTCCATTTTTAGCATTGTAGGCTTTGTCTATAATTTCATTGTCTGAAAGTTCAAGTTTAACGAATGATAATTCTTGTTTGTCCTCTTTTAAATATTTATTGTAGATTATTTCCGCCTGCTGCGAACGCTGCTCAATATCTTTATTACTTCCTAAAATGTCGCCTGTAACCGTGAAAAAACGTTTTGACGAATACATTTCAATATTTCCTTTTCTCTTACCTGTACAGGAAATTTTTCCTTTACAGATGATATGCAGCCCTTTTTTACTTGGACTGTATTCTGTATAGCTGTCAAGAGTTTTTACAATATCTTTTGCTTCTTCCGTTAAACTTCCGTTTTCGTCAATTACATTGTCTAAATCCACACCAAATATCCCATCTTCAAGTTCAATACCTATTCCGTCAAAGTTATATAGTTTTGCTGCTTTTACTGCTGTTTCATAATCACTCCATGTTACCCTGTCATTGGATTTTGCATTGTATCCATTGTGTGGATTTTTGGGTATCTTATCATACTTACTTCTCTTTTCATTATAGACAAGCTTATAACATACCCATTGATTTAACTTTTTAAGGCTTTCTGGTATGTTACTATACTTATCTGTCATTTTGTATCACCTCTTATATTTGTGTTTTCTTCAAGCCATTTTTCAAGTTTTTTTATAGGTATCACTTTGCGTCTGCCTATTTGTAGGATTGGAAAACCCTTTGAATTTGCAAGTTTATAGGCTATCGGTTTTGATATACCCAAAACTTCTGATAATTCTTTTACTGAAATACTTAATTGTTCCAAATTTCTAGCACCTGCCATTGATTGAATTATTTTCTATTAATTCTATTATATATGCGTATAACTCTATTGTAAAGAAAAATAATCAGTCGCATTTAGACAATATAATTATGCTCAATTAGATTTAAATATATTTACAATAGAATTATTATCAATTATTATATTAAAAAAGGAGGAATATAAAATGTTATTTGATAAAAGGCTTTCAAAGCTTCGCAGAGAAAAAGAAATCAGTCAAAAGGAGTGTGCAGCAGTCTTAGGGATTGAAAGTTCAAAATATAATAAATGGGAGAATGGAAAAAATTGTCCTGATTACGATACCGTATGTATGCTTGCAAACTTCTTTGGCACTACAACTGATTATCTGCTTGGAAACTCTGATGAAAGGTATAAAAATAAAAAAGACAATTTAAAAGATTGGCAAAATAGCGTTATAGCCCATGTTACAAATAATCTTGTAAAATTTTTTGATGATTATAACGAATATAAAAAAGGCGACAATACAATGTCGCTTAAAAATGTTTTTGCCCTCGCAATTCTGGGGCAAGTAAGGAAATGTATTGACAGCCAAACAAAGCTACTTGAGAATGTTTCTAAAATTAATCAATATCAAAATCTATCTGATATTGATAAGTTGATAAATAAATATTCATCTGAATTAGGAGAAGTAAATGTCGGAGGTTATCAAGATGATAAAGGTGTGTGGATTAATAGCATAGGAGAGGGGACAATAATTAGAACGCTCAAAGATGAAATTGAAAAGAAAGTCCCTGACTTTAAAAATTACAAAATCGATTTTAATGATGAATGGTTTGACTTTTCCATAAAGTCCTCTGATGACGATTAATTAAAAGTTATAAGTATAGTAGCCCCTGATAATGTAAAAAGTTATCAGGGGTATTTGCTTCCTAAAGTATAAAATTTATAATCATGACTTCATAAATTTTTGCCCCATATTTAGCCCCATGCCTAATGGAAAAATTATTATATTTTATTTATAACAATTTACTATGTAAAATACAAAATGGCTTGAATACTGGAATCTATAATATTTTATTTAATTCTATTTTACTATGGTTTTATTCCCACTAGAAATGGCACTTCACTTCGTTGAAAACTTTTCAATTGACAGCGTATTAGACCCATTTGGCGGTGCAGGCACAACGCTTATTGCTTATGAAAAGTTAGACAGAAAGTGCTATATGATGGAACTTGAGCCAAAATATATTGATGTAATTATAGATAGGTGGAAAAAATCAACAGGAAAAACAGCGATAAAAATAAAAGAAGGAGAAAAAATTGAATAAAATATCATTAAATGAACAAGCACAGGAAATTTTGCGAATTGCCGAACAACATGGAGTAGAGCAGAATTTCTTTTTTCTCACGACTTTTAAACGGTATCAAGTGCAGCTACAAATACTTAATGACTTGGAAAAAACCATTAAACAAGACGGAATCTTAGTGACAAAAGAGTACGTCAAGGGCAGAAAAAATGTGTACTCCCACCCCGCTATTTCTGATTATAACCGAACAACCGACAGTGCAAATAAAACAGTCGTAACACTTATGAAAATAATTACAACGCTTAGGGATCGCCAAGATGGTGATGAACCTGACCCACTTCTTGAAATACTTAGCGGAAGGAGCTGAAAATAAATTGGATTTGAAATAATAAATCATAAAAGTTATAAATATGCAAAGGATGTGGTAAATCGTGAAATTTCGGCACCAAGATACGTCATAAAACAATGTGAAAAATTTATAGAGATTTGTGGCGGAAAATCAGACAAATATTTTATTGACGAAGAAAAGCTAAACAAAATTGATAATATTTTAAAACTTTTAATCATGCCGAGAAGACTTAAATCCGGGCAAAGTATTTATGATTGCTCATGCGGATATCAATGGCTTATTTATGCAGCTTTATGCATAGTTTACCGAGAAAACCCTCAAAAGCGAAGGTATGAAACCGCAATTTTGGAAATCGGTAGAAAGAATTTTAAAACCTTTACAGTTGCAACGATTTTTATACTCTTATTTTTGCTTGAACCGAAATTTTCTAAATTTTATTCGGTTGCCCCTGACGGAGCTTTATCAAAAGAAGTGAAAACAGCAATCGAGGAAATTTTAAAAAGTAGCCCAATTATTTATTATCGAAAAAACATTCCGAGATTTAAGATTTTGCGTGATTATATAGAATTTAGCTTACTTGACAGCAAATATATTCCGCTTAATTACTCAAATTCCCGAATGGATGGCAAACTGTCAAACGTCTTCTTGGCAGATGAAGTCGGAGCTTTACCAAACAGCTATGCAATTGAAGCCATGCGGTCGGGTCAGCTTAATATTTTAAATAAATTAGGCTGTATAATTTCCACGAAGTACCCGACAGCTAATAACCCTTTTGAAGATGAAGTGAATTATGCGAAAAAAGTTTTAGACGGTGTTCAAGATGACGAAACCGTCTTTTCTCTTTTGTATGAACCCGATGACACAGAAAATGGGGCGACCGATGACATGATTTTAAAACACGCAAATCCCGTAGCTTTGGAAATACTCGAAATATGGGAAGATTTATTAAAAAAGCGGGCAAGAGCAATTTCGATTGAATCAGCAAGAGAAAACTTTCTCACAAAGCACTGCAATATTGTTTATCAAGGTGCCGGAACGGAAAGTTTTATTGATATAAAAGATTTACAGGCTTGCCGAGTAAATAAAATTGATTGGGCAGGTCGAGAGATTTATGTTGGTGTAGATTTATCAATAAGTAATGACAATACAGCTGTTGCGATTTGTGCTGAAGAAGACGGAAAAATCTTAGCTGATGTTATTTGTTTTATACCCGAAGGTCGAATTGATGAAAAAAATAAATTTGAGAAAATTGATTACAGAAGATTTATTAATGATAGAAAATGCATAGCTTGTGGAAATGTCGCATTGTGTATATCATGATACTCATTCTTTGTCTGCTTTCGAAAATGTATTATATTTCTTAAAGTCCCTCTAAATTGTTTCGCGCCAATGGCACGATTACCTTTTGGACTGAAAATATGTATATATTCAAATTCACTGTTTAAAACATTTTCAGCCATGGCTGGTTGTGATAACATTTTATCCCAAATAATTGTATCAGCATAAATATTTTGGTTTTTATGCAGTAATTCTATCAAGGCAATTTATTATTACTTATAGATTGAATGTTCATAAATGAATATTTACTGAAAACCATGGTGTTGTGTAAGTAGTCATTAAAGAATTTTAAATATTGTTCAGTAGTTTTATCATCATTATTACCATTATATTTTGTTGTTCTTTACATTTCAGATTCTGTTGGAGTTTTGCCCGCATTATAAGGTGGAGAAGTAAAAGTAATGTCAACAATTTTGTCGTTCATGAGTTTTTTTTTAGGTCATCTATATTTGTGCTATTGCCACACATCAAGCGATGACTGCCAAGTTTATAAATATCGCCTAATTTTGCTTTAGGCTTTTCAGGAACATCAGGTATCTCATCTTCAATTTGCTCTTAATGATTCTCATCTATAAAATCTAATTTTTCAAAACCAAAATCAGACATATCAAAATCTACTATGCTGTCAAGTTCTAAATTCAGCGTGTCAAAATCAAATCCCGTGTTCATTGTCAGTTTGTTGTGAGCTAAAATATATGCCTTTTTCTGTTGTTCGTTTAAATGGGTAAGTCTTATTATTTCAACTTCATTAAACCCAAGTTGTTTTAGAGCTTCATATCTTCCATGTCCCTCGATTATTACATTGTTTTCATCAATCGCAATCGGGTCATTGTTTCCGAATTCTTCAATTGATTTTTTTATTTGGTCAATCTGTTCAGGTGGGTAAAGTTTGGCATTGTTTTCATACGGTTTAATCTCTTCTACACTTATTTTTTCTATCTTCATGTACTTCTCCTTTTCAAAAAATTCACATTTATCATTTTCGGTGTAAATTTAGTGGCGCTGTCGGTGTTGAGCGTTTTTGTCAGAAAATATTGAGGGTAGTGGGGGGACTATTCAAAATTTGTTTTGCTCATCAATTATCTTTTTTATTTCTTCATATGGTATTTTTCTTTTATCACACATTGCATGGTGCATAGAGCACAGAGCAATAAGATTATTTTCATCAAGTTTTAAATCTTCATTTGAGTTAATAGGTATTGCATGATGCACTTGCAAAGCTTCATGGTTATATTTCCGTTTTGTTTCATACAATTCTCGGATACATATTTGGCAAAGGTAATTATCCCGCTCCTTTATTTTTCTTCGTTTTTTTGCCATTTGGGACTATTTCTAAACCTTACAATATCGTCTGTCCTTTTCTTTTTGACAGGCTTCTTGTTGCATTTATAATTTTCATCGTGAATATTTCCACAATATCTACATGATTTCTTTATAAATCACATCTCCTTCTTAGATATACAAAAATAGAGTGCCTGAATTTCAGACACCCATACGAGAAAGGCTATGAGATATTATTTCACACTATTATTTTAAACCATATAAGCCGAACAAAACGAACAAATTATTTTTTACCTAAAAATCTCATCATTTTTATTCTTAATCCGTCAGGTGTATTATTTTCCCCCATCATATAAGCTATTTTTGACCAGTTATAACCATTTATAAACCTATACGTCATTATTTGTCTTAAAATCGGGTCATTTACGCTTTAAATATAGCGATCAAGACGGTTAAGCTCATAAAAGCATTTTTTTAAGTTCAAGTCTAAAAGACTTTTTAAATCCGCTATTTGTGCAGCATAGTTCCCGATTTTATCTGAGATACCTCTACCACTCGGCAATCCAAAAGGACTATCTAAGTAGAAATTATTGACAATATTCGGTTTTATAG
>CAQBRY010000074.1 GCA_948762645.1 uncultured Eubacteriales bacterium
GTCATACATTTTGAGTTTCCGGATAAAGAATCCCGAAAAAAGATATGGGAAAATATGTATCCTGAAAGTGTACCACGTGAAAAAAATATAGACTTCGACTATTTAGCACGACAATTTGAAATTGCGGGAGGAAACATTAAAAATATAGCTTTAACGTCATTATTTTTAGCTGCTAAAAGTGAGAAGAAGGTCCTTAGTATGAAACATATATTAACAGCTGTACGGTATGAACTTAAAAAACAGGGCAAAACGCTTCTTAAAGAGGACTTCAATGAGTATGGTTATATAATGGAAAATAATGTAAAATAATTTGTTGTTTATATATAAAAAATATTTATAAATTTATATAAATATGTTGACTAATTTCGAAATATATGGTATTATTTAAATATCAAACACTTGGGGGTATGATTATGAATGACAAATATAAAAAGTTAAGTGCATTAGAAGATGAAGAAGTAGGAGCTATAACTGGTGGTACGAAAATAAGGACACCAAAAAAAATGTTTAATATACCGCGCCACCATGGTAGATATAGAAGGCGCTTATATGAAAAATATTGCCCTTCCCCCAAAGATGCTTTAAAAGACGTCCCCACAACACTGGAGCTAAGACCTGAAGACTATTGTGAAAAATGTGGAGGAGTAATTTGCGGTGAAGGGTGCGAATGTGGCGAAGAATAAATGAGCAAAAATTACCTGTCTTATTATTTAGGACAGGTAATTTTTATTTTTTTGAAAAAATACTTTTAGTTATGAAAGATAATTTTTAGATATAGTTATTGTAATTTACGATTTTTGAGGGATCTAATCACACTTTTTTAATGTGTTTCATAGGATATTTAAAAAGTGAGAGGATGATCTATATGAGTAAAAATAAAAATATATCTAAATTTTTCTTAGGGGCAAATACTCCCGGTGGATTTTTTTCCAGATTTGATAATCTATATACCCCTGATGAAGATTGGTTTTGTTATATAATAAAAGGAGGTCCCGGGACGGGGAAATCAGGACTTATGAAAAAAGTAGCCAAAGCTGCTAAAGATAAAGATATAAAAACGCAGTTAATATATTGTTCGTCAGATCCGGACTCTCTTGATGCTGTAATTTTTCCTGATAAAAGGGTATGTATTGCTGACGGTACATCTCCCCATTCTATAGACCCAATATATCCGGGGGCATCAGATACGGTTATAAATTTAAGTGATTGTTGGGATTCGGGAAAGCTTTATGATTCGAGAGAAAACATTATTAATCTGACAAAAAAGAACTCAAACTATCATTTAAGGTCAAGATTATATCTTCAGGCTTATGGAAATATATATAAAGATACGTTAAAAATGATTAAAGATGGTGTAAATAAGGATAAAGTAAAAAATTATTCAAAGAGATTATCAAAAAAGTTTTTCAAGAGAAAGCAAGATATATTTGGCAAGGAAAAAATATACTTTATTAGCGGTATTACTCCTGATGGGATAGTTATTTTTGAAGATACTATAAATAACTATCATCATGTGTATACTATAGATGACGAATACGGTATTGTAAGCAGTATTATACTCCAGGATATAAGATATGATGCCATAAAATACGGATATGATATAATAACATGTTTTTGCCCTTTGGACCCTAAAAACAAGGTAGAATGTATTTTAATACCGGATTTAGATCTTGCATTTGCCGTATCGAATAGTTTACATCCTTTAAGTGGTGTAAGATATGAAAAGAAAATAAATTCACTTAGATTTTTGGATAATAAAAAATTAAAGGAAAATAAGCAAAAAATAAGATTCAATAAAAAGATACTAAATGAACTGTTAAAAGAATCTATAAATAATCTTGCAAGAGCCAAAAGTGTACATGACAAACTTGAAGAAGAATATATAAAATGTATGGACTTTAAAAAGGTAGATAAAGTAGCAGACGACATTATAAATAAGATATTTTAGTAATATTTTATTGTAGTTTATACCATTTTTTAATTCTGTCAATCAGGGCTTGAGCAGTTTGGGATTTTATAGATGTTTCAGGTCTTCCGGACTTGTTAATAATTAGATTTAGTTCATCTATAGCTTGATCATGGCTATTATTTTTGGCTCCGCAAACGTATCCTTTAGCATTTGATAAATGTAAGTGAAAGTTTGTTCCACCCATACCTGAAAATATTCCGCCTGATTCAAAAAGTTTATTTGCAATTTTAAAAGCAGACGTTAAATTTGCTGATTTTCTTATAGAGCTTAGTGCTGCATCAAACTCTTTTTTTACATTAGGAAATAATATAGATGTAGATTTAGCAGCTCCTGATATTGATTCTAATTTGTCGTATGATTTAATTCCAAGCTTTTGCATTAAAATACTCGTAAATAATCTCCATCTGTTTGTCTGAGTGACTTTTCCATATTTATATATAAAGTCAAAGTAATCTTTTATATTTTCTTTAGTTATTTTCGTATATTTATAATAATAGTCATTTTGTTTTTCACATAGATATAGTCCGTTTTCTTCAGGCTTATTAGAAAAATTACTTAAGGACTGAGAAGACATATTATGCCCAACATTTGCTATAATGACTATATCAACACCTACGATTTGTTGAGGTGTACATCTAAATAATGTTTGTACAGCATAGACAGCCATAGTTTTATTACTGGAATTAGAGTTATTATTTGTGTTCTGCTTTTCCAGCCTAGTTAAAGCATTTTCTTTTTTAGCAGTAGGACCATAATACGAGTCGGAATTTTTTAAAGTTAACGTTATTTTTTTATTTGAACCAAATTGTTTGGTTAAATACTTGTAAAATTTGACCGATACAGTGCTACCCCTGCTATGACCTTGTACACATATATGTATTTCATTTTCAGGATTAGACCTTAACATTCCTTGAATATCATCGGGTAATGTTTTAGTAGCTGCATCGTACGCTTTTTCTGTAGTCCAGCCTAATGCATTGAATATACCCGGACCATTAAAATAATAATTGTGGCTCCAACTATTTTTTTTAATACCAATATTTTTAAATTTAGAGGAGTATGGTTCTGCATTATATCTCCTATATGTGTCTCCTGTTCCCATAAAATATATATTTATATTCATAATGTATTGCCCCCAATTAAAATATTAATAATTAAATTATATATTTTTTTAAAAAAACGTCAATATTATATAAATGTTTTTGCGATTCTTAATCTTTCTGTATTAATTGTTAATCCGGTTTTTTCATCTATATCGAAAATTATACATTCCATTTTACATTCTCCCGAAGCATTTTCAAAACGTATCGGGAGTTTTTCAATCTGTTTCTTAATAATAATATCTTTTTTCACTCCAAGTACTGAATCTATAGGTCCGGTCATACCGACGTCAGTGATATATCCTGTGCCAAGGGGGAGGATGGTCTCATCTGACGTTTGAACATGGGTATGAGTACCGAATATAGCTGATACTTTACCGTCGAGATAAAATCCTAAAGCACGTTTTTCGGCAGTTGCCTCGGCGTGAAAGTCAACTATTTTTATTCTGCACTCAGATACCTCTTTTAAGATATTATCCATTGTTTCGAATGGACATCTTAGATTTTCTAAATATACAACTCCCATAAGATTAATTACAGCAATTTTGATATCATTGATCTGGGTTATACAAAATCCTTTACCGGGAGTAGTTTTTGAAGGATAATTGGCAGGTCTAATAATGCAGGAATTTTTATCCAAAAAGTCTCTGATTTCTCGTTTTTTAAATACGTGATTTCCGGTAGTTATAATATCTACTCCGCTTGAAAATATAAACTTTGCAGAATCAGGAGAAATTCCGTTTCCTTCAGCTGAGTTTTCTCCGTTTGCTATTACTAGGTCTATATTTTTACGTTTTTTAAGTATCGGAAGTTTACTTCTTAAAAATTCACATCCGTTTTTTCCGACAATATCTCCTATAGCAAGTATCTTCATAAAGATAATCTCCTTAATTGTTAGTTATAAATTTATTTTTTAAATGAAATCAGACCTTTTATATTATAAGGTCTGATTTGTTTTTATTTGGCATATTCTACGATTCTTGTTTCTCTTATAATGTTTACTTTAACTTGTCCCGGATAGTCAAGATCGGCTTCTATTTTCTTACATATATTTCTAGCCAAAAATATCATTTTTTCATCATTTACGATATCCGGTTTAATCATTACTCTTATTTCTCTTCCGGCTTGGATGGCGAAACATTTTTCTACTCCTGTAAATGATGAAACAAGGGTTTCAAGTTTTTCAAGTCTTTTAATATATGTTTCTAAATTTTCACGTCTTGCACCAGGTCTTGCTGCAGAGACGGCATCTGCTGCTTGAAGAATGAGTGCGATTTCAGTTTGAGGTTCTATGTCGCCGTGGTGGGCATGTATAGCGTGTATGACGCTATTGTTTTCTTTATACTTTTTAGCTACGTCTACTCCAATGTCTACGTGTGACCCTTCTATTTCATGGTCTAAAGCCTTACCGATGTCATGTAAAAGACCGCATCTTCTTGCAAGAGTTGCGTCAAGACCTAGTTCTGACGCCATTATGCCACAAAGATGAGCAACTTCCAGAGAATGTTTAAGAATATTTTGACCATAACTTGTCCTGTACTTAAGCCTCCCTATGAGCTTAACCAGTTCAGGATGAATATGGTTTATTCTTGTTTCCAATACGGCTTTTTCGCCTTCTTCTTTTATTTCTCTGTTTATATCTATTTTTACTTTTTCAACGGTTTCTTCTATTTTAGCTGGGTGAATTCTTCCATCAGAGATTAATCTTTCGAGAGAAAGTCTTGCAATTTCTCTTCTAACAGGGTCAAATGATGATAACGTAATTGCTTCGGGAGTATCATCGATAATTAGGTCAACACCTGTCAGATTTTCAATGGACCTGATATTTCTTCCTTCTCTACCTATAATTCTTCCTTTCATGTCATCACTTGGAAGAGGGACGACTGAAATCATAATTTCGGAAGAGTGGTCTGAGGCACATCTTTGTATGGCGGTGGATAGTATCTCTTTTGCTTTTTTTTCACAGTTTTCTTTAAGTTCTTGCTCGTACTGGAGTACCTTCATTGCCTTTTCGTGGACAAGTTCATCTTGAAGACTTTCAATAATATAATCTTTAGCTTGTTTTGTAGAGAATCCTGAGATCTTTTCTAATATATCAAATTGTGTTTTTTTGAGATTATCAATTTCGAGCTCTTTTTCCTCTACATTCTTAAGTTTACTTTGAATTTGCTGTTCTTTTTTTTCTAAGTGTAAAGACTTCTTATCTAAAGTTTCTTCTTTTTGCTGAATATGTTTTTCTTGTCTTTGAAGGTCTTTTCTTCGTTCATAAAGTTCTTTTTCGGTTTCTATTCTGAATTTATGTACTTCTTCTTTTCCTTCGACTATAATTTCTTTTTTTCTGGTTTCAGCAAGTTCCTTAGAGTTGTTTATTATTCTTTCAGATTCATGTTCTGCTGACAATATAATTTTTTCAGATTTATTTTTTCTGTATACTACTCCGCCCATAAATGCAAACGGCAGACATACTATTAAAACTATAATTAAAATTATTAACTCCAAATAGATTTGTGCCTCCTTTTTAGTTTTTTTGGGAGGTATGTAAATTTATTATTGTATTAAAAGATAAATTTCCAAAGACTTTAATTTATATAAAAGTTTTTTTATTCCCACAAAGCATATTTTATTACTCATATAGGTTAAGTGTCAATAGATTGTTTTTGTCGAAAGGTGTAAATTTTAAATGTCAAGGGAGATTAGGTCCTCTAGAGATTGTCTTTTAACGATTATTTTAAGCTGATTTTTATTTATCATTAAAATAGGAGGTTTTAAAGATCTATTATAATTGGAAGCCATTGAATAGTTGTAAGCACCTGTGCAAAGTACCGCTACAGTGTCTCCAATTTCCGGGTCGGCAAGGAGTATGTCTTCAGATATAATATCTCCGCTTTCGCAGCACTTCCCCGCTAAAGTGACTAATTTATTAGGTTTAATATTTGCTTTGCTTGCATTAATTACTGTATATTCTGAACCATATGTGATGTGTCTGGGACTGTCCGCCATACTTCCGTCGACGGATACATAAGTTCTGATTCCGGGAATTTTTTTAATATTACCTATTTTGTAAAGAGTCAGACCGGCTTGTCCGACTATAGATCTGCCGGGCTCTATGTATATGTACGGTACGGGAAGCTTCAAACTTTTACATTTTTCCTTAATTACTATAGATACTTCCTTAATACATTCATCATAATCAAAAAACGGATCTTTTTTAGTATACTGTATTCCAAAACCCCCGCCCAAATTTAGTTCTTTAACTTCTAATTTTGTCTTGGACTTTATTTTAGAAATAAATTCTACCATTATTGACGCAGCTAAAATAAAGGGTTTTGGATCGAGTATCTGGGAACCTATATGACAATGCACCCCCATAAAATTGATGTTTTTAAATTTATGTATATCTTCAAGGAGTTTTATGCTTTCCTTC
Source organism: uncultured Eubacteriales bacterium (assembly GCA_948762645.1). Lineage (GTDB taxonomy): Bacteria > Bacillota > Clostridia > Oscillospirales > Acutalibacteraceae > CAQBRY01. The sequence goes on from CAQBRY010000074.1 coordinate 6,494, forward strand.
ATAGTCAGACCAAATTTAGAGTCTATTCTTCCTGTCTTGACAAATTCGTGGGTATGAGCGTCTACACCGGGTTTTACTCGAAGCAGAATATTACAAATTTTATTTTTACTAAAAGCAATACGATTTAAATTTTTTAACTCTTCTTCGTTATCTACAACGATCCTTCCTACATCATTATCTACTGCTAAATTTAGTTCTTGAGGTGTTTTGTTATTACCGTGAAAGTGGACTTTATTCATTGGAAAATTTGCTTTAATAGCGGTATATAATTCTCCCCCGGATACGACGTCAATACCCATCTTTTCTTCATCGATAATTTTACACATTTCCTTACAGTTTAAAGCCTTACTTGCAAATAATGCCATAGCTTTCGAACCATAATGTTTGTTCATTGAATTTACGTATTTTTTACATGAATTTCTAATAAATTCTTCATCCATAACATAAATGGGCGTACCGAATTTTTCTGATATATCTGTTAAATCATGGTCTCCTATGGACAAATGTCCTTTTTCGTTTATAGACAAATAATCTATATTAAGCATATTTAAGATCCATTCCTTTATAAAAAAGATATATATAATACCTAAGTTAATTATATATATCTTTGAGTTGTATTGAAAGTATGTGCATTTATTATGTTGCATTTTAATATATAATTAATACATTTTTTATTAGCTTACGGTTGTAGGCTGAAGAAATCTGGACAAGCTCGACACATACTTAATAGCCTGATTGCTGGCAATAGCACCGTCGGAAGTGGCAGTGACGATTTGTCTTAGATCTTTTTTCCTGCAGTCCCCAGCTACGTATACTCCCGGTATATTTGTTTTACATGAATCATCCGATATGAAATATCCGCTATTGTCCATGCTAACTTGATTTTCAAAAATTTCATTGTTTGGTTCGTATCCTATAGCTATAAATACGCCGTTTACGTCTAAATCATAGATTTTTCCCCTGCAGTCGACAGTTATATTATTTATAAGTTTATTACCAGAGATTTTCGTGATTTTCGACTCCATAAGTTTTTCAATATTTTCTTTCTGATTTATCGTATCTATAATATACTGCTCAGCCCGAAATACGTTTTTTCTTACTATCAAGTAGACTTTTCTGCAGATATTAGATAAAAATATAGCGTCTTCTAAAGCAACGTTCCCTCCGCCTACGATAGCTACATCTTTTCCCTTAAAGAAAGCTCCGTCGCAGGTTGCGCAGTATGAAACTCCTTTGCCGTAAAATTCGTCTTCTCCCGAAACATTTAATTTACGTCTTTTAAGACCGTTAGCTATTATTACGCTTTTTGAATAGAATTCATGTTTTTCTGTTCTAACGCACTTTGTATCACCTTTAAGTCCGACTTCAATTACTTTTTCAAATACAAATTTACATCCTAAATTTGAAACTTGCCCATACATATAAGCTGCAAGGTCAGTGCCTTGAGTTTTTTTAAATCCGGGATAATTTTCTATACTGCTTGTAAGGGACATTTGTCCGCCATACATATCTTTTTCAAGCACTGTGACACTTAGACCGTATCTTAAAGCGTACAAGGCGGCTGTAAGACCTGCGGGACCTGCTCCTATTATAATTACGTCTATCACTATAAAGGCCCTCTTTTCTAAGGTAAAATGATTAAAAACTATTATACTGAAAAAGTTTGTTTGATAATGTCGTCGAGCTGTTCTTTAGACATAAATCCGTTTTCTCTGCGTTTTATTTCGCCATTTTCGAAAAATATAATGGTCGGGACAGACATAACCTCATATTTTTGTGCAAGATCAGAGTTTTCATCTATGTCCACTTTTCCAATAGCTATTTTTCCATCGTATTCATCACTTAGCTGCTCAATTACAGGTCCGAGCATCTTGCATGGACCGCACCAAGTAGCAAAAAAATCTACAATAACAGGTATTTTTGATTCCAGTACTTCTTTATTAAAGTTTTTAGAGTTAAATTCTATAGCCATTATAAATTCCTCCTAATAATTATATTTAAAAGTGTCAAGATATATTATTGCACATATTGTATTATATAATCTATAGGTTACTTTTTTAATACCGGGTATTTATTATTATAAGCCAATACATGTAAAAGCCGATTCTGTAAATTACTATACCACTGAATATATAATCTATAAAAGAAATACTTTTAATATTTAGTAATTTAGGAATAGCTATTCTGTATATTAAACATATGGCCATACTT
>CAQBRY010000075.1 GCA_948762645.1 uncultured Eubacteriales bacterium
TACAAAGCATACCGTAAGAAAGAACTATGTCTCCTAATTTAGATTTAAAACTCTCTTTTCCTTTTACTCCCCTTATCTCTACAACAGTCATTTTGTTTTGGGTAAGTGTACCTGTTTTATCGGAGCATATTACATTTGCACTGCCTAAAGTCTCGACAGCAGGAAGTCTTCTTACAATCGCATTCCTTGACGCCATTCTCCTTACTCCAGAAGCAAGTACTATAGTAACTACTGCCGGCAATCCTTCCGGTATTGCTGCAACTGCTAAACTTACTGATATCATAAACATTTCAAGCGTATCCGTACTTTGCAAAAAACTAAGAGCAAATATTACTAAACAAATTACTATTGTACCTATGCCTAGTATCTTACTAGTATTTGATAATTTTTCCTGAAGAGGTGTTTGAGAAGTTTCCTCACAGTTAATTAAACTTGCTATTTTTCCAACTTGAGTATTCATACCGGTTTCTACAACTACCGCAACCGCATGACCCGATATAATACTGCTGCTTGAAAAAAGCATATTCTTTTGGTCAGCTATATGCGCCTTACTCTTGCAAATATAGTTTTCATCTTTTTCTACGGCCGTAGATTCTCCGGTTAATGATGATTCTTCAACCTGTAAGTTGGAACACTCTATTATTCTTGCATCAGCGCAAACTAAATCACCCGTATTTAAAAAAACAATATCTCCGGGAACTACATTTTCAGAAGAAATCTTTTGATATTTTCCTCCGCGCAGTACCCTTGTATGAGGGGAAGACAGTTTTTTAAGAGAATTTATTGCTTTCTCTGCTTTACTTTCCTGCATTATGCCTATAATAGAGTTTACTACTACTATTGATAATATTATTATAGAATCAATATAATCAGATTCCCCATGAATAATAGATGTTATAAAAGATACTGCAGCTGCAAATAGTAAAGTTATAACAGTAAAATCAGAAAGCTGCTCTAAGAGTTTTTTAAACAAACTTTTAGACTTACAATCTAGTAATTTGTTTTTTCCGTATTTTATCTCCCTCTTTTTTACTGACATTAATGACAGTCCCTTTTTAGGATCTACGTCTAATTTTTTTAATACTTCACCTGAATTCATACTATGCCAATACATATAATCATCTCCAAACGACCTTTTATATAAATATATATCTACTACTCCCCCGACATATTACTAACAATTAGACTAATTATATGTTAAAACATTTAAAAAATTTTCAAATAAAATAAAGGTACACTTAAAAAAGTGTACCTTTTTATATCTATATTTTGACTATTTCCTTTTGAGCTTACTCCACCAACCTTTAGTCTTACCAATCTTATAAACTCCTGCTCCAGCAGCTGCAAGTCCTCCTAAGGCAGCTACTCCTATTCCAACTTTCTTTCCAGTACTCATATTATTATCCTTATTACCAAGAGGTCCCCTTTCTCCACGAGCAATACGAGCATCTCTTGAACTATCTTGATATATTGGCTCTGGAAGCAGTTCATTCATAAAATCATCTACCTCATCGTCACCTACTCCACCGCCTATTTTCCCTAATTTATCTTCTGGCAGTTTAGCAATGTTTTGCATTAGATTTCCTAAATCTAATCCTATCTCTTTTACTTCGTCATCTGTTACGTCTTTTAAATTACCATTTGTTTCAAAATAATCCTTTACTTTTGATGGATCATCTAATTTTAACAAACCTTCTGAAAAATCCTTTTTAGCTAATAAATCTTGTATTTCTTTTCTCATAATTAACAACTCCCTTTTAATTAAAATATTTTCACTAACAGTATACCCCCCCCGACGTTAAAAGTCAACTATTTTTAATTAATTTTTATATAATTTATATGCGAAATACCACATTTTCCTTTTTAAACATATTATTTGTTACATAAAATGCAGCAAATATATAAATTATTAGCCAAAATACCACTATCAAGACATGATATATATTTACAGCATTTGCAAAAATTTCTTTTATTATACAAATTATATTTAAAACCGGTACACAAAGGTGCCCTATTCCTATGCTAGATACATCAAGAGTATAAGTAAAATATGCAGGTATCAGGCAAATTATCGACATTGGAGTCAAATAAGTCTGGGCTTCCTTATAAGACCTCGAGTAAACCCCTATGGCAAGATTTACAGATGCAAAAAACATCGATGTAAATAAAGTTATGGCTAAAAGAGAAACCATCTCTAAAACAGATAAATTCACTTTTTGACTACCTGATGAAATTAACAAATATCCCCATAAACCTAAAACCGTGCACAATCCACTCGTAACACCCATGGCAGTTGTAGCCAATAATTTTCCAACTATTATACTAGTTCGATTTGCTCCTGTGGACAACAAAGATTCAAGAGTACCTCTTTCTTTTTCTCCCGCACTTAAATCACTCGCAGTACTTGCAGATCCTATACAGCAATAAAGTATCATCATCATTGGAACTAACATATTAAAATAAAGCGAACTTGTATCAATATTCGGCATCTGTTCATCTAAAGTATACGGTACTTCTATAGATACAAACTTATTAAGTCCCTCTTTATCCTTAAATTGACTTCTATAATCATTTACTATTGATTTATAAACACCCTCGTAATAGCTAACTATCGGCATAGACATCATAGAATTAATCGAAGAATCATTATAATCTATATTTAAACTGAAATTTTCACCTTTGAGTATCTTTGAATCAATATCTGAGTCAAGCGTTACGTAAGCCGCTATTTTACTCGATTTCGGATCATTTACATCTACTACTGTAATATTTTTTTGCGCACTACAAAACGTATAAAAAGAATTGTCTTTACTGCTCATTGCTATATTGACATTATCAGAAATCTGATTTTGACTGCTTTGCATGGAAAAATCTATTATAAAAAGTATTACTGGAACCCACAGAAGCGGTAAAACAAGACCAAATATAAATGTTTTTTTATCCCTTATTATGCACTTTAATTCTTTTAAAAATACTACCATCATTTGTTTAATCATTATCATCATCCCCACAAACAAGATCAAATAACATGTCGTTTATTTCTTTATCGGTATATTTTTTTCTGTAGTCTTCCATAATAAATGATTTCATTACAATTCCTTTGTGTATAACTACTATCCTATCTGAAAAAGTTTTTATATTGTCCATAGAGTGACTTGAAAATATCACACTCTTATTTGTTTTCTTACAAAATTCCAAAAAATTAAATACTATTCTCGCAGCTTTAAAATCAAGTCCTGAATCAGGCTCATCGAATAATATTACCGATGGATCATGTACTATAGACCTGGCAATTGCCACTTTCTGTTTCATACCTTTTGAAAAAGTTCCTACAAGTTTGTCCGCATAGTCTTTAAACTCAAACTGATCTATAAGCTCATTTATCCTTTCTTTACTCTTTTCACTATCCATTCCATTGAGCTTCGCAAAATATTCTAAATTTTCTCTTGCAGTCAACCTTTCATATAGTCCTACTTCACTTCCAAAAAGTATACCTATATTCTTCCTTACGTTTCTTGACTGAGTAATAAGGTCGTAATTATTTACTAATACTGTACCTTCGTCAGGCTTGAGCATTGTACTTATTATTCTTAAAAGAGTAGACTTACCCGCACCGTTTTCTCCGAGAAGTCCCACAATTTCTCCATCGTTAACGTCAAAACTTACGTCTTTCAAAGCCTGACATTTTTTAAAGCTTTTATATATATTTAAAATCTTTATCATATTTTAAACCTCACTTTTAGCAGATAATTATTTACTATATACCTTACATTATAAACCATAATGCTTTATAAATAATATAAATTATTTTTTTAAAATCAACCTTATTATATATAAATTAGACTAACAAATCAATTTTATTTATAATAAACTTACTAAAGTTTATATATAATCAACCTACTATTACATAAATACACCAAATTTTATCATATTTTAAATATGTTCTTTACATTTTTAGACCTATTTTTCTATATTAAAATATTTGTACTTTTCGCATATTATCTGGCTTTTCCATTTCTTTACTATTACAATTTATTTTATAAATTATTTTAATAATATGTAAATTAGATCTTGCAAAAATTAATTTATTGTATATAATAAATAATACGTTTGTAAATTTTTTACGTACATACAATGATATTTTTGAAACGAGGTATTCACTTATGTTAAGCAAATTTTTTCAAAGTATAGTTAATCAAATAGGTGGCTCTCTTGATAGAACCTTTGGAGTAATTGATGAGTCATCAACCATCATTGCTTGCAATAGAAATGATAAAATCGGAGAAGTAACCAAAAATTTTAGTCATAACAATTTACTTAAATCAAGCATGTACACAACAGACGAGTATACATATAAATCCTTTGGAACACATATTTATCCAGGATACGTAGTTTTTGTATCTGGAAATGATGAAATTTCTAAAAATTATGCTAATTTAATATCCGTAGCAATGGAAAACACTTTAAAACACCACAATGAAAAATATGATAAATCAAACTTCATTAAAAATATTCTTCTTGATAACGTACTTCCCGGAGATATATATCTTAAGTCAAGAGAATTAAAATTTAATTCAGATGTAAATAGAGTGTGCTTGATTATAAAGATCAACTCTAAATCTGACGCCTCTGCATATGAGGTCGTCAAAGGATTGTTCCCAGATAAAAACAAAGATTTCGTAATTAACATCAACGAAAATAATATCGCCCTTGTAAAAGAAACTTCTAAAGAAACTACTACAAAAGATCTTGAAAAATTAGCTACTTCCATCGTAGATACACTCTCAGGAGAGTACTACATAAACAGTGTTATCGGAATCGGTACACCTGTAAACGGCATTAAAGACCTTGCGAAATCATTTAAAGAATCACAAGTTGCCGTAGAAGTCGGAAAAGTATTTGACACCGCTAAAAGTGTAATAAGCTACGCAAACTTAGGTATTGCAAGACTCGTATATCAACTTCCAACTACCCTTTGTGAAGCTTTCTTAAAAGAAGTATTTAAACGCGGGTCAATAGAATCCATGGATCAGGAAACTTTATTTACTATTCAAAAATTTTTTGAAAACAGTTTAAATGTATCTGAAACTTCCAGAAAACTTTTTGTACATAGAAATACTCTTGTATATAGACTTGAAAAAATCAAAAAAATTACCGGTCTTGATCTCAGAGAATTTGAAGATGCCATCGTATTTAAAGTAGCCTTAATGGTCAAAAAATATCTAGTATCAAATCCTATTAAATATTAAATAATATTATAAATAAAATTTATTTCTTGTTATTCATGTGTTGACATTTCAACGTATTGATAATATAATTAAAACACAAATCTAATAATTAAGGAGATAAGATATTGACATTAAAACTTAAAGATTTAAGACCATACGCAGAAACTGCCAGTGTTATTATGATCGCGGTAACTGCAACAGCTACTGCAGCATTCAGTTTATTAGGACTCGGAACATGGGGATACAATAAAATTTCGGGATCTCATATTACAATGGGCGATGCAGGATGTTCCCTCTTTCTATTTGGAGGATTGTTAGCAGAATGGGCAGGTATTATTCGCGGTGGATCTAAGGATTAATTTTTATCAATCTTGTGATTATGGTATCTAATTTTTAAAAGTATATATAATTAAATTTGCATCTCTAATCAAAATTCCCATTTGTTTAGGGGTGTACTATTTTTGTCAAAAATGATATAATGAACTTGAAGGGTGGAGTGCATACCATAATGATAGAATTTAGAAATGTTACAAAAACGTATGATAATTCAACTCTAGCACTGGATAACTTAAATATTAAAGTTGAAAAAGCTGAATTTATATTTATAGTTGGATCATCAGGTTCAGGCAAAAGTACATTTTTGAAATTAATGACAAAAGAAGAAGAACCTACATCCGGCCAAATAATTATTAATAATGTTAATATAACTAAAATGAAAAAACGTGATATACCTTATTTAAGAAGAACAATGGGATTGGTTTTTCAGGATTTTAGACTTATTGAAAAAATGACTGTTTTTGAAAATGTAGCTTTCGCTATGAACATCATTGGGGCTAGTTCAAGAAGTATAAGTAAAAGAGTACCATACGTATTAAATCTCGTAGGTCTTGAAGACAAGGCAAGAAGAAAACCTTCCGAACTTTCAGGCGGCGAAAAACAAAGAGTAGGTCTTGCAAGAGCTTTAGTTAATAATCCTAATATGATTCTTGCAGACGAACCTACCGGTAATATAGATCCAACAATGTCCTATGAAATCGTAGACCTTCTCGGGAAAATCAATAAATGCGGTACTACCATATTAATGGTAACTCATGACATATCAATAGTAAGACAATTTCCTTTCAGGGTGGTTGAAATTTCAAAAGGTAAAGTTGTTAGCGATACTCAAAATCGGAGTGATGACTTGTGGTTATAAACTCTATAAAATATTTTTTTAAAGAAGGCACTAAAAATGTTTGGGCAAACGGTATGATGTCACTTGCCTCCATCCTGGTTATGATATGCTGCCTTATACTTACCGGTGGCTCTGTTTTACTTTCTATAAATATAAGTAATATATTAAAAAATATAGAAACTAAAAACAGTATTACAGTATATTTAAAAAATGAGGTTACTAGCAGTGACGTTTCGGCAATTCAAGAAAAAATAACATCTACACCTAACATCATAAACTGCGAATACTATCCCCGTGAGGAAGCCGTTAAAGAGTATAAGGAAATGTTGGGAGAACTGTTTGAAGTATTACAGGGCGATGAAAATCCTCTTCCTGATGCTTTTCATGTTTCCATGGAAGACTTATCACAATATACCGACACTGTAAATGATATTAAATCTATTGAAGGTGTAGAATCCGTAAGCGACAGAAGCGATACAGCTGAAAGATTAACAGATCTTAACAAATTAATATCAGTAGCGGGATTTTGGATTGTAATGGCTCTTGGAGCCGTATCATTATTTATAGTATCAAACACAATTAAAGTTACTATGCACAATAGAAGATTTGAAATTAGTATAATGAAATCCGTTGGTGCTACAAACTGGTTCATTAGATTGCCTTTTTTAATAGAAGGTATCATAATTGGTACTATATCTGCTTTATCCTCTGTTTTGATTCTTAACTTATCTTATAACAGATTGATGACAGTAATAAACAACATCATACCATTTAGAGGTATACCTTTTGAAAAATTATTCTGGCCAGTACTGACAGCCTTTCTGATTGCAGGAATGGCGTTCGGACTTATAGGCGGATTGATATCTATAAGTCGATATTTAAAGAAAGAAGGTGGAGAAGTTGTTGCATGGTAAAAATATAAAAAAAACACTTCTAACTTTTATAAGTATTTTATATTCTATCGTTGTAAGTTCACAACCAATTATTTCAGCAAGTAGTATAAGTCAAAAAGAAAGTTTAAAATCTGATCTACAAAGGCAAACAGAAATCTTAAAAGATAATCTCCAAAAAGCAAAAGAAGGAATACAAGAAGAAGCTGAAAAGAAAAATATTTTGGACAAGCAAATTGAAATCGTTAAGCAGCAAGTAGATGAGTCAAACCAATACATATCCTCTCTCGAACAAGAAATCAAAGAATGTGAGCTAAGAATAAACTCCATTCTCGAAGATATAAAAAAGAAAATGAAAGCCCTCAAGTCTAGCTTAAAATCTATATACATAGCCGGTGACGCTTCAACTATAGATATAATACTTAGTGCAAAAGACTTCGATGACTTCTTAGATAAATCTGAACTTGTAAAATCAGTAAGCGACACGATTTCAGATCTTATTGAACAATTAAATTTATCTTTAAAAGAACTCGAAAATGAAAAATCCAGCTTACAAGAAAAAGTAAGTCAGGCTGAACAAGAAAGAAATGTACTTTCCCAAAGAAGAAATGAACTTCAAGAACTATTTGATGAAAGTGAGCAAATCCTTTCCAAGCTTCAGGAATCAGAACAGCAAGTAAAAAAAGATCTTGATGAAAATGATGCGGAATTAAAACAGATCGAAAAACAAATAAAAGAATATTACGAAGAACAACAAAGAAAAAAAGCCGCTGAAGAAGAAGCAAAGAAAAAGGCACAGCAACAATCGGGTAGTTCAAGTGGACAAACTACCACGTCCCCAGAAACCGTACATAAAGGAAGTTTCATTTGGCCGGTACCGGGATTCTACTATATATCATCAGATTTCTATGATTCTGAAGACAGAACTAAATCACATGGAGCTATTGATATAGCCGGAGCGGGAATATACGGGGCTAAAGTAGTAGCATCCGGAGAAGGAAAAGTAATTATGGCCAGCTCAGGCGGATGGGGCGGAGGATACGGTACATATGTAATTATTGATCATGGTGATGGGAAATCCACTTTATATGGGCATCTAAGCGGTCTTGCTAATATAAAAATCGGTGATACGGTATCTCAAGGGCAAACTATTGGTTATGTTGGAAGCACAGGTCATTCAACAGGTCCTCATCTACATTTTGAATGTCGCATAAATGGAACAAAGGTTGATCCTATGACTTGGATTAAAAGATGAATTAATTTTTTGAAAGGTTAAAATCCATATAATGAAATTTATAAATAAAAAAATTTCAATCGGTTTAAGTATAATAATAATATTCATAGTAGCTTCTATAGCCTATTCTATAGGCTATAGATTTGCTATGGACAAGTTTAATAGTATAATCT
>CAQBRY010000076.1 GCA_948762645.1 uncultured Eubacteriales bacterium
ACTTTTACCTGAAGAATTTAGAGAAATTTATAGATCTATATTATTAATGGAAAATGAAAATGATGAAGAGTTAGCCTATTTTGTAAAAGCTGCGGATATTATATCAGCAATTATTAAATGTTATAGAGAAAAAAAACTAGACAATAAAGACTTCGATAGGGCTCAAGAAAGTCTTATAGAAAGTATAAATAAATATCAAGATCCAGCGGTTAAATATTTTTTAGACACATTTTTACCTGCTTTTGGATATAATTCGCAAAAATAAATATATTAAAATATCTTTTATTTTTAAATAATCTTGACATATGCTTTTAATAGATATATAATTATTTAGTAATATATTATTAATTTATACATCTTTTGGAGGCAATTCAGATAAATGAAAAAACGTATAGTATCAACAATATTATCCATTATAATTAGCACAATTCCAGTGGTAGTTCCTAATAAATGTTCAGCAAGTTTACCTTGCGTAAATAATAAAGAAAGTAATGTATTCAATCGCATAGACCATTTTGTAGAAAATCATCCTCCCGTGCTTTATGCTGCATTATTTTTTTCCTTGTCAGGGGCAGCAATACATACTTTTGGAGATATAAGCAAGTCTTTTTCTCAAATTGGAAATGCAAACTATTATTTTAAAAATCTAATGGCTGACATAAACAATCGGTTAACTAGATTTTCTAAAAAATTTGAAAAAAATTTAACAGTAAATGAAAAAATATCTATGCTAAAAACACTTTGTGAAGATGTTAAAGGGCAAGAGGTTGCAAAAGCCAGAGTACTTAGCATAATATACGGAATAATACATGACAAAAACCAGGCTCAAATATCCGGAGAAAAATATGCACACGGTGATGTATTATACTTCGTGGGACCATCAGGAGTAGGAAAAACTTTCCTTGCTGAACACTGTATAGCTCCCGTTATGTCTAAAATGGATCCTTATGTAGTATCTGCTTCAGAAGTAGATAAATCCAACGGAAAAGAAACCATTATAGACCAACTTTTCGGATTAGATACCCACGGAGGATATGGTTATGGTTATGGCTATGGAGGATATGGCGGAGACATACCTAAATGTAAAAGTCTTGTCGAATACCTTTACAATAATCCTGGTGGAATAGTAATTATAAATGAATATGACAAAATGTGGTGTCGAGAATTAGATGAAATATTTAGAACTATTATGGACCAAGGTATTATAACTGTTAAAGGACAAAAAATAGACTGCTCCGGCATAACCTTTATTATAACTTCAAATGAATGTTCAGAATCTGTCTTTAGAAAAAATCAAGATGAAGTTAATAATAAAAATGTTGACGATGGAACAGGATCCAGAACAGAATACATAAAACATGAAAAATCATTTTTAAATAGAGTAAAAGTAGTTGAATTTGATAATTTATCAGTAGAAGAATATGAAAAAATAGCACTTAAAGAATTTAACAGTAAAGTTGTAGATTATTGGAAAAATCCCGAAGTAGCAGGAATTAATATAGATCTTGGAGATACTATAAAACATGTAGCTATAAAAGTAGCATCACAAAATGAAGGTGCAAGATTTATAACTAAAATAAGGTATCAATTGATACACGATATTGTAAATTTAACAGACTCCTCTTCAGCAAAGAACTATGTTGGAAAAACAATACATGTATCATATGATGAAAATACAGACAAATTTACTTTATATGATAGTAATCCTCAAGAGTAAATATTAAATAATTGAAAAAAATCTGATATTTAAAAATATCAGATTTTTTAATATGACTAATTTAATTTTTAGAATAAGACTACCTACATTAATGTAAATAGTCTTAAATATTTTTTACTAATACATTCCGCCCATTCCTGGATCGACTGGAGCTGCTGGAGTTGCCGGCGGTTCTTTTTTGTCTGCTACTAATGATTCAGTAGTTAATACCATACTTGCTACTGAAGCTGCATTTTGAAGTGCTGAACGAGTTACTTTTGTTGGATCTACAATACCGCTGGAAATCATATCTCCATATTCATCTTTTAAAGCATTGTATCCATATCCCACTTTGTTTTCTTTCTTAACGTTATTTACAATTACAGATCCTTCAAGACCAGCATTTATTGCTATTTGTCTGAGTGGCTCTTCAAGTGCTTTTAATACTATTTTAGCACCTGTTTTTTCGTCGCCTTCTGTAGATTCTACTATCTTCTCTACAGCAGGGATTGCATTTATTAATGCTATTCCTCCTCCTGCTACTATTCCCTCTTCTACTGCTGCCTTTGTTGCTGAAAGAGCATCTTCTATACGTAATTTTTTCTCTTTCATTTCTACTTCCGTAGCTGCTCCAACTTTAATTACTGCTACTCCACCAGATAATTTTGCCAGACGTTCTTGTAGTTTTTCACGATCAAAGTCAGAAGTTGCATCTTCTATTTGTGTGCGGATTTGTGAAATTCTAGCCTGTATATCTTCTTGCTTTCCAGCACCGTCAACTATAATAGTACGTTCTTTTTCTATTTTTACTTGATGTGCTTTTCCTAATTGTTCAAGAGTTGTATTTTTAAGCTCCAGACCTAATTCTTCGGAAATTACTTCTCCGCCTGTTAATATTGCTATATCGCGAAGCATTTCTTTTCTTCTATCACCAAATCCCGGTGCTTTTACTCCTACGCATGTAAATGTTCCGCGAAGTTTATTTACTATCAATGTAGCTAAAGCGTCTCCTTCGATGTCTTCAGCTATTATTACTAATTTCTTACCTACTTTTACGACTTGTTCAAGAAGAGGAAGAATTTCTTGTATACTTGCAACTTTCTTATCTGTAATTAAAATATATGCATCATCAATTACTGCTTCCATTTTATCATTATCAGTTACCATATATGGAGAAACGTATCCGCGATCAAACATCATTCCTTCTACTACTTCGGAATATGTTTCAGCTGTCTTGGATTCTTCTACAGTAATAACTCCGTCTGAGCTTACCTTATCCATAGCTTCCGCTATAAGCTTACCTATAAACTCGTCTGCTGCAGAAACTGTTGCAACTCTTGCTATATCGTCAGAACAAGTTACCTTCTTGGAATTTTTTACTACTGCGTCTACTGCTGCATCTACTGCTTCTTGAATACCTTTTTTGAGTATCATTGGATTAGCTCCTGCAGCAACATTTTTCATACCTTCACGCATTAATGATTGAGCAAGTAATGTAGCAGTTGTAGTACCGTCTCCGGCAACGTCATTTGTTTTTGTTGCTACTTCCTTAACTAATTGAGCACCCATATTTTCAAAAGCATTGTCAAGCTCGATTTCTTTTGCTATTGTTACGCCATCATTAGTGATTAATGGTGATCCAAATTTTTTATCCAGTACAACATTTCTTCCTTTTGGTCCTAACGTTATTTTAACAGTATCGGCCAATTGATTTATACCGTTTAAAAGTGATTTTCTTGCTTCTTCACCATAAATAATTTCTTTTGCCATATTAAAATATTACTCCCTTTTAAGAAAAATTATTTTATAATTTTTTTATTATACAACATGTGCTAATATGTCTGACTGACGTACTATTACATATTCCTGACCATCTAAAGTGATTTCTGATCCAGAATATTTATTTACTATTACTCTGTCTCCTGCTTCTATATACATTTTTACTTCCTTGCCATCAATCATTCCTCCGGGGCCCCTAGCTACTACAGTTGCTAATAAAGGTTCTTCTTTAGATTTACCTGCAAGAATAATACCGTTTCTCGTAGCCTCTTCCTTTTTTTCAACTTTTAATACTACTTTATCTAGAATAGGTTTAATTGTTGCCATGAAACTTCCTCCTCAATTTTGTATAAAAACGTTAGCACTCTATTTATATGAGTGCTAACAATTATTTTAAATATATATCTAAAAAAAATCAACCTATATTTTAAAAAATTAAAAAAACTATTATATCAACAAAAATATATATATTATATTTTGAAAATTAACTATATTAAATAAAACAAGAACCTACCAAATTTTTATTTTTGGTAGGTTCATAACTAATTTTCACAAATCAAGTCAAACATATTCTTACCTTCATCATCTAAATGACCTGACAATACAATTATTTTTTGATTATGTATAGCTTTTTGTATTAAGGGTATATATAGCTTTAATTTTTCAGCTGATATGTGCTTTATTCCTTCTATCCTATCATTAACCATTTGACAATAATCTTCTTTAGAAAGAATTTTTGAGTTTAATTGATTGTCTGATAATGTTAGTTTATTACTTTGAAAATATGATCCTATAAGATTCTTGCATATATTATCTATTTCTTCCTGAGACATATTATATTTATTAAGAAAGTTAGGTATATTTGAAAATATATCTAATGTCTTTTTTAAATTGGGGTCTTGCCATGATGACATTGTTATCTTTCCCTCATTGATGTCAGCACACATGTTAGCTCCGTAAGCACCATTTTCTTCCCTTATCTTTGGGTTTAAAAAATATTCAGTAACTATTTTGCATAAAGGTATAAGTTCTATATTTTTTCCATCTTCGCCTAAGGAAATAATACTGCTTATATAATTATTTGATACAGATTTATCTAAAAATATTGCTTTATCACAAGTTTGATTGGTAAAAGGTATATTATTGCTGTTATCCACAGAAACATCTTTAAGTAGTCCTACAAATTTAATAATGTTATTTTTTACATAACTACTATTTTCTTCACTGCAACACACACCAAAAGCATTTAAGGATCCTTTATTAAATAAGTTGCCAACTAACTTATTCATTTCTAAAGACAGGTTATTAATAAAATCATCAGAATCAATATTTGCGTATATTTTTTCTAAAAAATCAAGTTGCTCATCCATAGGTAATTTGCTGGATATATACGAATACTCATTAAATGATTGAAGCATGGTATGATTTTGGTATTCCAATATTGATTTGGGAATACTTTTTATACCCGATATTAAATTATAAATATAATCCTTTAAAACTTTTTTATTATTAAATTTTAAACTAAATATATTCTCTTTTAAAATTTCAAAAGATTTCTCTAAATTATCCGAATCCGTTAATACATTAAATGTAACAAAAGCATTTCTTTTATTCTCACTATCCACACAAACTTTAAAGCTATAGGTCATGGAAATTCTTCCGCTTATCAACTCTTCTAACTCTTTTCTAGTATGGGATAATGTATCCTCTGAACACAAAAAAATTTCTTTTAGAAGTATAAGATACTTTAATTGCTCTTTTGTTAAATAATTAACTTTAAAATTAATTTTATATTTTATATATTTTCCAATATCTTGAATTGAAAATAAACAATCTTTGCCTTCTAAGGTTTCTTTAGATATGGGACAAGAAATTTTTTGTACTTGTATATCGGACAATTTTTTAAACATTTTTTCAAAATTTTTCTTATCTACACCAGATTTATTAGAATTCTCTTTTCTTTCTTTAATAGAACAAGTATTGTCAGAAAATTTTAAATTATCTTCTTTAAAAATTTCCTTTAATTTACTATCTATCTTATACTTATTACTAAGCTCCTCATTATTCACAGGATTAAATACCAAAAAAGTTTTATTGTTATTAATAAAAAACTCGTCTAAATTTTTCATACTTTCTTTAGTAGTATCATCATTGTAGTGATATATTCTATTATTTTTTGAAATTATAAAATATTTATCAGAAATAGGATTATTAAATCTCGTAAATGACATTATAAAATCTTTTGATGAAATATTATCATCATAAAGTTTCGTCTCATTTAATGCCTTTGACATAAAATCACTATTTTTAGTATGTTTATCTATCTCTTCTAAACCAACAGGGTATTTTAAAAATAAAGTATTTATGCATTCACTTAAAGCTTCTTTAGAAATAAGATTAGAATCTTCAGAGTAAAAACTAATCATAAATACTGGATTATAAAAAGTGTCTTCCATGAAATTACATGATATTTTGACATATCCTTTTTCCTTAAGAAATTTTATCCTTTCAGAATTAGAGTCATTCAATATCTTACACATTATATTAACGCTCTTTCTAAGATCTTTCATTTTTTCATTGTCAAGAACGTAAACTATATTTCCTTCTTTAATATTTTTTTCCGTTGCCGTTTTATAATAATTTATGAAATGATACTTTTCTTCCTTTACCGGATACTGACTAAGATAATTAACACCATTAAAATCACTTTTATCAAATTTGTTTAAGTAATCTTCTGAAAGCCACTTTAAAGTTCTTGTAAAATCCATATTACCAGACATAATTATAACGCAATTAGCAGGATGATAATATTTATTGTACGTTTCACAAATTTCTTCAAATGTCAAATCCATTATCTCTAAAGAATTTCCAGCAGAATTATTTTTATCTTGAGTGTCAGGAAAAATACATTTTCTTAAATCACTCCAAATACCATCTTCTTTTACCTCATTAAATACAGTGCCGTTTACTTCTGGATTTCCTTCTTCATCTATACTATATCTTATCCCCTCTTGCTCAAAAATACTTCTATCCGTTAAAAACTTGGGGTCGAAAACACAGCTTGTATATACTCTTGCTAATGAATTAAGTTCATCTTCGTCCATACTTCCAACCGGATAACAAGTATAATCAGGCCAAGTTGCAGCATTTAAAAAGGAACTATATGACAATTTTCTAAGGTGCATAAAAACGTTATCAATAGGATATTCATTACTGCCATGTAATACGCAATGCTCAATAATATGATTTGCCCCTTTATTATTGTTTGCAGGGGTCCTAAAAGCTATCTCAAATTTTTTATCTATATTATTATTTTTCTCAAATACAAGATGAGCTCCTGACTTTTCATGTAAGTAATAATACACAGGATGTCCTTCATATTCAAATTTTTTCTGAAGTTTGAATTCGGAAATATTTTCTTTTTGATATCCATCTTCTAATACATTTGAAACGTCAGATTCTAATCCTAAAGTAAAATTCGGAACAAAAATTGAAGCAAAAAATATTACCAATAAAAATGAACTAATTCTATTTTTTAATTTATACATTTTGTATTTTCTCCTGTTATTAACTTATTTTATTATAAAAAATTATATGTATATGATTTTCTTTCTCCGTAAGAAAATATTTTAATACCTTCTTCACATTCAAATCCACTTTTTTCCAAAATTTTATATGATCCTACATTTAAAGGATGAACAGTGGCTTTTAAGCACTTAAAATCATATGTACCTTTATCTTTTAAATATTGCAAAAAATCTATTGTTAATTTAACACTTTTTAATCCCACCCCTTTTCCACAATGATCTTGATCCACTATATATGCTATTTCAGGATCAAAGCCATACATTTTCAGAGGTCCCAAACTTATTAGTCCAACGCATTCTTTATTTAGCTCTACTATTAATGTCATATGACCCGGTAATTTATTTTCCCACATTCTTTTTAAACGTCCTTGAAAATTATTTTCTGCCTCCTCTTCCGACAAACGTTTACCTCTCGCATAAAACTTCATATAGTTTTCGTCACAAGATGAAAAAATTTTTTTAAAAAATATTCTATGTTTTTCAACATTATTTAAAGGAGCTAACCTATACTCTTTATCTTCTACAACTGATACCAATTTATCCTGTAGTTCTTCATAGTCAACGTCTAAATAATTTGCAAATTTTACGTATGCATTAACAGATTCATCTTCAATATTTAAACTTTCATTTTTAATGTCTATACAGTGTATAGACTGAGATGTAAACAATACATTAGAAAAAATTAAAAATATTCCTATGAGTGATCTTATATAAGAATTAATTTTTCTTTTCATATTTAACCTTCTTTTTAAATTATAACATAAATAAAATAATTTGTGAATATATTTTTAAATATTATGTACTTTTATTAAATTCGTCTTATTTGCTTCCCCTAAAGGTATCCCCGCTGTAAATACGACTATATCTTTTTCTTTTAAAAGTCCCCTTTCTTTTAATAAATTCCCCATTTTATTAAAAAAATTTGTATCATTAAAATTTATTTCCTCATCAAAATCTATAAGTAAAGGAACGACTCCCCATGAAAGATTAAGTTGTCTTAAAACTTTCTGACTTGACGTACACGCAATAATCGGGCAACTAGGTCTATATTTAGATATCATTCTAGCAGTACGTCCTGACTTTGTAATAGTCACTATTGCAGCTGCTTTTAAGTCGTGAGCAGTAGTTACCGTAGCTCTTGATATAGCGGATGTTACGTCTCGGTTGCCTGAGCTCTTTCTCTTTGAAAATTGTTCTATATAATCTATATCTTCTTCTGTCTTTTTAGCTATCTTAGCCATTGTCTTTACAGATCCCACAGGATACGATCCAATCGCACTTTCTCCGGAAAGCATTATTGCACTTGTCCCTTCATAAATGGCATTTGCTACGTCCGTTGTTTCTGCTCTGGTGGGTCTTGGATTTTTTATCATGGAGTCTAGCATTTGCGTAGCCGTAATAACGCATTTTCCTTTATTATATACTTTCTTTATCATTCTTTTTTGTATTATGGGAATTTCTTCAAAAGGTAC
>CAQBRY010000077.1 GCA_948762645.1 uncultured Eubacteriales bacterium
ATTTGTATCTTTGTTTTCCGCCTTTAAATCCATTTTTTGTCTTTTCTTCTCCTTTACATTTTTGACATCTCATTTCTAATTACCTCTTGATTAGTTTGCACCATTTTCTATCTATTTTTGTACTGCCTTTTGCACATTCGCCTTGACTTTTATGAACAGATATGGAATATGCAAGTTTGAGATTTTTCATATCTTCTTTTTGATAAATAGTAGTGTTTTCAAATTCGATTTCCACCTCTAAACTTGAAATATTTTTAATCATTCTAATTTCTTCATTAGGAATAAATGTGAGTTTATTGTCTGCACGATAATTATTTTTTGTTTGCAGAACTAAATTATTTATATAAAACTGAGTTTGGCTACCATCAAAGTTATTTATTGATATATTTTTATTTTTTAGATTGCAATTAGGATTTGCTATGAGCTGGACTTTTTCGTTTGATTTTGTTTGTTCCAAGATTTCCTTTATTGTGTGATGAAAGTATTAATATATCTCTTGGAGTATAGCCTCTTTGCAGAAGTGAAGAACATAACTTTTTTATCTTTTCCATAATATTTTCAGGAGCAGAAGAGATGAAAATGTAGCTTTTATCGTTCCCGATAAAAAGCTGCTAGGATAAGATTTTGAAGTCCTTACATATGTAGCAGCCGTTAAGATACCATCTTCAGCTGTACGAAAAACTTTTATAAGTAAGTTTTTACCAGAACTACTTTAGAATTTACTAAATCATAAAGGATATTTTCTGCTCCAACAGAAGGGGGCTGTGCAGAGTCTCCAATTAAAATGAGTTTGGTTTTCTTAAAGTTGATAGCTTCAAGTAATGAGCAAAAAGGACATATATCGCACATTGAAACTTCATAAATTATTACCATATCATATGATGATTTTTTGTTTTTCCCGTAAGTAAATGATTTTATTATAACATTGAATCCAAGAAGCTTATGAATTGTATTTGTCCTAGTATTTATATATCTGCTTGCCACTTTTGCAGCCGTTCTGGTAGGAGCAGCCAAAATAAAGCTTTTATTATTACTGTTGAGCATATTAATTAATGCTAAAATGGAGGAAGATTTTCCAGTGCCGACACTATCTGTGAGTATGCTTATATTATTTCCACACACCATTTTTAGCGTTTGAGATTGCTCTGGAGTTAACGTAAAATCTTTTATTTTAAAGTATTTATCTGTATTCAAATTCCATCTGTTGTTTAATTTAATGGCTTCAAAAATGCTACCTGAAATCTTTTTTTCGGTAAAGTGATACTGTATTCATTTTGGAATCAATATATATTTCTGGAGGACAACGATTAGGAAGTAATATATCTGAAAGGTGATGAAAACACTCTGAAGTTAAACTCTTAACCTGCTTGTTTAATGGATCGATATTCATTTTTGTATTCCCATTTAGTTCATTTTGCTTGAGTAGAAATATTGTCACTTAAATACATCTGTCTTTAGACTTTATAAAGTTGGGAGAAACTCCAAACATAAATTGTTCGGCACTTTGAGGAATTTGATGTCTGGCTATTTTAAGAAGAATTGAATCGGCAGTTTTAGAGGATACACCATCAAAGCTACAAAGGCATTTATAAGGATTTTTATTTATCTCGCTAATTATTTCACTTAAAAGCTTGTATTTTTCTTTAAGCTATTTTATGTTATGCAGATTAATTGGTCCTCGAAAGCTTCATAGATTTCAATATAGGGAAGATTAGATCTTATTTTTTTCGACCAATCCCATGGAAGTTTAGAAGCAGCTCTCCTGACTTTCTCACATCAAATCCCAGCCCTGCCCAGGCAAATTTACTGAATAACTCTAAGAAACTCGTAAGAAAACAAATATTCCCATATGTCAAGACGATGATGCTGACCACTGAAAGCATTCTGTATATAACGACAAGATTTGTAAGTTTTGCAAAAACAAAAATGCAATACAGAAGCGATATAGTATTTTTTTATGTTCTTATCCTGACGTGTCTTGAAAACACTGATTATGGGATAAGATATGATTTTATTCTTGATGAACTCGAAAAGACATTTTGCAATAGTGGGATAGGGGATTTGGAAGTGGGTTCAAGGAATGACATTGAATTTGCTGATAGATGCGATTATATAGGCGGATGCGTATCATTTAAGATAATAGATTTTTACGGAGTAAAGTAAAATGGACATAAGGCTGTAGCTTATAACCGGAAGAAATATAAACTTTAATGGAGTGAATATTATCCAAAAAACTATTTCTGAAATACTTGATTTTGGAATGGATAATTATAATAAGCTTTTTTTCCCGTTTATACTGGATATTGAAAATTTTAATATTCCTAAAGGTATTAATGATTTCAGCGTTTTCGACATACTAATTCTTGACTCAAATATTGAAATTCTTCTGAACTCTTTAAAGTATTTTTGTAATGCAGATAAGATTCAATTTGATGAACGTATGAAGAAGATATATATTCACGATGGCTATTTAGATAGAAGTAATTTTGAAGAATTTTCAAATATAATTTTGGAGATTAGCGGTAAGGTTAAACCTAAGCGTGAAAAACCGCCTGTCTTTAAATCTGAAAAGCATCAGGATATTTGGAATAAAATCCAAGAAGGCAGAAAACGCACGTTAGAACAAAATAAGGTAGAGCTTTGTGATAGAATTAATGTGTGTGAATTTGCGGGAGATTATCATATATCTATGTCTGAAATTATGAGTTGGAGCTTATGGAGATTAATTAACTGCTATAAAAATATTTTAGAAAAGCAATCTTGCAAAGATAGTTTTGAAATATTTTTAGTTTCAGGGGATAAAAATATTATAGAAAATAAGCATTGGCTTGGCAGGATAAGAATAAGACAGGAAAATAAATAGTATATGAATTTTGGAAGGGATTTTTAAATGGGAAAAGAAGAGAAATTTTTTATTAATTCGACTTGTGATGGGCTTAGGTTGGGAGTTACAGAAGTTAATACAGATAGTGTACCAAAAGGTATAGTACAAATATCTCATGGAATGTCTGAAAATCGTAACAGATATATCGACTTTATGAGATATCTGAGTAATAGAGGCTATATTTCGATTATTCACGATCATAGAGGACATGGAGAAAGTGTAAAAAATAAAAGTGATCTTGGATATTTTTACGACCATGGTTCGGACTATATCGTTAAAGACTTGTTTCAAGTAAATAATTACATCAAAGAAAAAAATAAGGGATTACCTGTTACCCTTTTGGGTCATAGTATGGGATCACTCGTTGCAAGAAGCTTTTTAAAGAACTATTCGCACTCTATAGATAAATTAGTTTTGTGTGGTCCGCCTACAGAAAATAAGATGGTTGATATGGGAATTATGCTGTGTAAATTTTGGGGGAAGTTTCATTCTTCACATCATAGAAGTAAATTTCTTAATAAGCTGGTATTCAAAAATTATGACAGGGGATTTTACAATGAAAATGACTGGTTGTGTTCTGACCCCGAAGTTGTAAAAAGATATAGTGAAGACGAGATGTGTGGATTTATTTTTACTCTTAACGGATTTATGACCTTATTCAGTTTGATAAAAGAGGTATACTCAAGAAAAGGTTGGAGTAATATAAATGAAACTCTCCCAATTCTCTTTATTGCTGGCTCCGATGACCCTGTTATACAAAGCAAGAAACATTTTGAGGAAGCTCAAAGGTTTTTAAGTGAGATAGGATATAAAAAAATATCTCAAAAACTATATAAAGATAAAAGACATGAACTATTGAATGAAAAAGGCAAGGAGAAAATATATGATGATATTATAAATTGGGTAGAAACCTATTAAACACAAACATAATAATTATTTTTAGAAACGTGAAAGCGTTTCTTTTTTTATTTAAAAGGAGGAAATTAAATGAATATATATGGTATTAAAGACTCGGCAAATGTAACGATAAAGAGAAAGTCTGACGGAAGTGTTTTTCTGTATGCTGACAATCTAGCGTTCCTTTAAACACAATCTAAAAGAAAAAATTTAAAAATTCCAGTGAATCTCAACAGGAACATTTTTTGTCCCCTTAATTCTTTTACCAATTAATATATAGTCTATTAACTGTTCAACAATAGGGCGAGTTAACTTTTCAATATTAATATATTTATCAACTATGTATCTATGATTGTTTTCAATATTCTGTCTCTTATCAACGTTTAATATCTCATTTTGAAGTTTAGCGATTAAATTATTTAACTTTTCCCTATCTTTGCTAAATTCTTCGTACAAATTATAATAATCAAACTGGCTGATTAAACCTCTTGATTTATCTAAATACAAGTCTTTGATACATTTGTTTTTTTCTTCTACATTCTTTTTAAAAGATTCCAGCTGTTTACTTAATTCACACTTCTTTGATACTAATTTATTAGTAAAATTAATGTCTTTTTCAATCATATCTTTTTGTGCATATAGATTTAATAACTTCTTTAATTCATTAAAAACGATTTGTTCAAGGTTTTTTACTGATATAAATGAACCTGAACATTTTTTTGATATTCTGTGAGTGGGACAACCTAAATATCTAACACCTTTTCCTACCAAAACCCTCAATGCATAACCACAATACATACATTTTGCTTTCTTTGCAAATAGTCCCATTTCGCCATTTGCATTAGGTTTTATACGTTGTTTTTTTAAATTCTGCACTCTATTCCATTTTAGGCTTTTGTCTATTAAGTTTAACTTTATATGAAATCACCCCAAATTTGTTTTGAACCATATTTCCTATATACATTTCATTAGTAATTATTGATGAAATGGTTCTTTCACACCACAAAAAATTATTTTTTGCTTTAGGGTTTAAATACTTTTCACCTTTTTGCCTCTTGTACATTGATGGACATGGAACACCACACTCATTTAAGTGTCCGGTTATCATATATACTCCTTTTCCAGAAGCATACATTTCAAAAATTTTTTTAACAACTTTAGCAGCCGGTTCATCAATTAAAAGATGTCCTTTTTTATCCGGGTCTTTTTTATAACCATATAAAGAAAAAGATCCTATATGCTGTCCCCTTTTACGTTTATCAGTAAGAACACTTTTTATATTTTCAGACATATCTTCAAGATACCATTCATTCACTAAGCCATTAATCTGCCTTGATTTTTTATTACCAGCATTTGCAGTATCTGCATTGTCAGCAACTGAGATAAATCTTATGCCCCATTCAATAAAATTACCATGTATATACTTTTCGACCAATTCCATTTCCCTTGTAAACCTCGATTGAGATTTGCACAAAACAATCTGAAACTTTCGATTCTTTGCGTCTTCTAGCAATCGGTTAAATTCAGGTCTATTTCTATCTGAACCAGCGTAATCGTCATCACTATATATATTATAAATTTCCCAACCTTGATTTATAGCATAGTCTAAGAGCATTGATTTTTGATTCTGTATACTTTGGCTATCATCATCTTTATTAATTTTATGTCTATCTTCTTCACTTAATCTACAATAAATTGCAACTTTCATCGTTTTTCCTCCCTTGAATAATTATATCAAGGGATAATCGCCAACATATTCTGAAGAGTTATTTTCTACGCTATTTATAATTTCCGCAAACTTTTTATTAAAAATTTGTTTTTTCATAGCTTCATTTTCACTCTTAAAAACATTGACAACTGTTGAAATTTCTAAATTTTTACAATTTTTGCACATTACAGACACCTATCTTCATAGTAAAATAAATGTAAAGCCTTACAAATATTTTTATGAAAATGGGTTTTAAAAATAGAAGTGATAAAAATTTAAAAAGAATAAATTTTCTACTATATTCGATTTTCAAGGTACATTGTTCAAGTGGAAAGACATTATAAAAGACAAATACCGACTTTTTATTGCTTTTTTAGATATAAAACGACAATTTGTTTTATAATATCTGTTAATTGAACAGAATTCCAAACATTTGATTTGACACAGCAAAATTAAACTGCTATAATCAAATATGTACTAGGAATTAATAGTTCCACAATAAATAATGAATATCATTTATTTGTGTCCCACTTAATTTCATCTGTTCTGCCAAGATACTAAATGAAATTTAGTGGTTTTTTATTTTTCCACTTGACTATATTATAATAACACTTTTATTTTAATGTGTCAAGGAGGAATTACAAAAATATGAAAGAAATTTCTTTAATAAAAAAAAGATTAAGAGAAGCTAGAGAAAATTCAAAATTAACAAGGCCTCAAGTAGCTGAGAAAATCAATATACCAAGAGCTACAATTGAGGGATGGGAAATGACAGGAAGTTTACCCAGACTAGATAAAGCTAAAATTCTCTCTGAACTTTATAATGTTTCCCTTGACTATATAGTTTGTAAAACAGACAATCCAGAAGTAAATAAGGAAACACCAAAAGATAACTCTAAAATAAACAAATAATCAATTCAAATAGGGTAATACTTATTTGAATTATTATTGCTACCATAAATATAACTAAAATAGAAAATATTGTCAATAAAAATTGTGTACAACAAATAAGCATATTATTAGGAGGACTATTATTGAATAATAAAATACAAGAATATTCTCAAAAACTTTTTGAAGATATAAAGAATATAGATGAAAACGGTGTTGAATTTTGGTACGCAAGAGAATTGCAAAAAGTTTTGGAATATATAGAATGGCGTAATTTTTTAAAAATAATAAAAAAAGCCAAAATATCTTGCGATAGCAGTAAAAATGCAATATCTGAACATTTTGTTGAAGTCAACAAAACGATAAAGATGCCTAAAGGTGCAACAAAAGAAATAGAAGATTTTAAACTTACTCGTTACGCTTGTTATCTTATTGTCCAAAATGGAGATCCAAAGAAAAAACCAATTGCTTTAGGACAAACATACTTTGCTGTTCAAACAAGAAAACAAGAATTGACAGAGCAAGAATATTTGTCATTAGACGAATATGAAAAAAGGCTATATAATAGGTTGCAAACAAAAATACATAATAAAAAGTTATTTGTTTTAGCCGATAAATCAGGAGTAAAGAATTATGGTAAATTTAATAATGCCGGGTATTTAGGATTATATAAAGAAACTGCAAGTCAAATTAAGAAGCGTAAAAAATTAGACAAAAATGAAGATATACTTGATTATATGGGCTCAACTGAACTAGGTGCTAATATTTTTAGAATAACTCAAACGGAAGATATTTTATCTAAAGGTCATATATCGACTGAAGATAAAGCGTGTAAAACTCATAAAGAAGTAGGACAAAAAGTAAGAAAAGCTATAAAAGATATTGGCGGAACTATGCCTGAAGATTTACCAACACCAAAAGAAAGTATTAAAAAAATAGAAAAAAGCTTTCTAGTTAATAAAGAGCTATCAAACAATATTTAGATCAAAACCAATATATTTTTATTAAGTAATTTCATCAATTTTATTTTGAAGCCACCTAATCATGCATTCTTGACATCTAACCTTTCCGTCAAGAGATCTTGCTTTTAAATAATTATATGTTTGCTTTTTAGTACGCTTTATGCCTTTTATATTGCTTTCTCGAATCGGTTGACAGCATTCAACACATAATTTTTTAGATTCAATTGCTTTTTCAAAATTGGAAATTAATAAATCTTTTTTAACTTTGATTGGAATATTTTTGATAGGCATATTAGTCATTCCTTTTATATAAGTGTTTGATGTAGCTATTATTATTATCTCTTAGTTTTTAAAAATTTAATAGCCTTTAAAATTTCAAGCATTAGATATATTTCAATGCAAAATAAAATTGTTTTTTCTATGAATTTAATCATTTCAATTGACATCATAATCATAATTCTCCTTTACTTTTTTGATAAAATCAGGTATCAAATCATTTTGGTGTGTCTGTCAAAATGATAAAACCACCAAAAAGTGCGGAAAAAAAGTTGAAGACTTTAAACTAATTCGTTGCTTTCTTTGTTCTTTTTGAAAAATTTATTTACTATAAATTCTCCTAATACTTTATTTGCAATTATTGAAATAAATGGTAAAATATAAACAGTAATGAGTTCCATTAGTTCACATCCTTTAAATAAGTGACCAGTGGACTTTTTTATTATTATTTTTTAGGTTTTATTATCATCTTGACTAGCCAATATGTCACGCTCATGCTTTATTCTGTATTCCTGTCTTAAAGCTTTGTATTCCATAATATTTTTAATATGTTCGTCTGGTATGGAAAATTTAATCTGGAATTGCTTTATTAAAACCATAACGTCTGCAATTTCTTCCGCTACTTCAAATACATCATGATTTTCTTTGTAGTCTATAC
>CAQBRY010000078.1 GCA_948762645.1 uncultured Eubacteriales bacterium
TCTCTGAATATTATTAAAATTAATAAATATTCCCTGGGCCGTCTCCGGTCTTAAAAATATCTCATTTTTGCTTTCTTCAGTTACTCCTTGAAAAGTCTTAAACATTAAATTAAATTTTCTAATGCTGGTAAAATTATGTGCACCACACTTAGGACATTTTATATTACTTTTTTCAATACATTCACTCATCTGGTCCAAAGACATCGCATTTGGATCAATATTTGTATCTTCAATTAATTTATCTGCCCTATACCTTGATTTACATTCTTTACAATCTAGAAGTGGATCAGAAAAATTTCCTACATGCCCGGAAGCCTCCCAAACAGATGGGTTCATAAGTATAGCTGAATCTATCATAACGTTGTATTTACACTCTTGAACAAATTTTTTTATCCAAGCATTTCTTACATTATTTTTTAAAAGTACACCTACAGGACCATAATCCCAAGTATTTGCAAGACCACCATAAATTTCTGACCCTGAAAAAATAAATCCTCTATTCTTGCAAAGATTAATAATTGAATCCATACTAAAACTACTGTCCACTGTAATAACCTCCAAAAAATTATTTACACTAAATAATACATTATTAGAACAAACATTTCAAATATTTAGATTCTATATAACTTAGCTTTAGGTCATTATTTCAATTTTCCCCCGACTTTTTATTTTTAAAAATATTAAATACACTATAAATTTAAATATTACTATTGAAAAAAATGTTTATATCTCTTAAAATTAATATGTTTGTCATTTTATTAATAAAAATATAATTTATAAATAAAAAAATGGGGAAAAATTTATGAAAAAAATATTTTTTAAAAAAATCTTATTATGTATATTATTATGGGAATTCAATGCTTTTTTGAAAATCCATGCTATGAGTAATATAAGCGATGGCATTCAATTCAAGTTTAATCAAAATTTGACAGCACAAATTACAAGCTTAGCTTACACAAACAACAGCAATGAAAAAACTATAATTAAAATTCCCTCAAAAATCAGCAAAGACGGAATATATTATACCGTAACCTCTTTTTCTGACAACTTTGAGATAAATTGTGAAAATATTAAAGAAATATATTTGCCGGAATCATTTAATGGATCAAAAGACAATATATTAAATATTATAAAATTTAATGATAGTTGTCCTAACTTAGATAGAATCTACGTTGATCCTAAATGTGAAAGTTTATCCAGCGACTCTCAGGGAATACTATACAACAAGGATAAAACTCATTTAATAACTTGTCCTATCGGAAAAAAGGAGACCGTAGAAATACCTAAATCAGTTAAGTCGATTTATGCACATGCATTTGACAAATGTAAAAAAATCCCTAAATCTATTAAAATACCGCTAAATATAAAACTTGTCGGAAATATTCTATGCTCTGAAAATCACGAGTCTGCTACAAATGATATCGACACACAATATGAAAAAATTCAACCCCACAAAAAAATAGTAATCATACTTCTAGGTGAATCAGGTGCGGGTAAAACTACAATAGCTGAATATTTAAAAAAATACGGATATATTAATATTCCTACATATACCACAAGACCTTCAAGATTTGAAGGAGAAGAAGGCCATATTTTTATAGACATTAACTCAGTAAGTAATATAGTCCCATTAGATAATAATTCAGATAGAAAGCTTATCTATATTACGTATTTTGCAAATAATTGGTACTGGGCATATGAAGACCAAATCAGCGATAATGATAGATCGGTAATAGCATTCAACCCAACGGAAACAAAAAATTTTAAAGAATATGTTAAAGATAGAAAAGTGGTAGTATTATATATAAAAACAAACCGTCAAGAATGCGTTAATAGAATGAAAAAAAGAGCATTAAACGGTAATCTTACAAATGATGAACTTAAAAATGATATTGAAAGAAGAGTTCTTCTCGACGATAATGAATATTCGTCATTTTCTTGTGATTATGTTATAGACGCTACAAAAGGAATTACTCAAACTATTATCAACTTGGAAAATTGTTTACAACAAGAAGGACTAAAATAATTAAGATATTATTGTTTGACATATAACATTTTAATATGATATATTTTTATCATATTATCAGCGGATATGGCGGAATTGGTATACGCGTATGGTTCAGGTCCATATGAGCTTTAGTTCATGCAGGTTCAAGTCCTGTTATCCGCACCAATGTCATATATGGTCGATTTCTGTAAAAAGGAATCGGATTTTTTATAAAGAACTAATGTAAATACATTTCTTATAGTAAGCCAACATAAGCATTGAATTTTTTATGTCCCTTATGGAATTTTTCACCACTTTTTATTTTGGAATTTATGTGATGGAGGGAATTTTGAAATGAAAAAAATTAAATTTATTAGTCTATTTTTTATATTAGTATTTATCTCTTTTCTGTCACTAGGATGTTCGCAGAGTGTTAACACAAAAGATTTAGATTTAAAAATAGTTTTTACGAATGATATTCATGGTAAAATTGTTGGTGATGAAGATACTGAAACCAGCAAGTTTATTGGATATTCAAAAATTGGGTCTTACATATCACAAACTAAACATGATAATAAAAACACTTTGATAATAGATGCAGGCGATGCTTTTCACGGAGATACGGTTGCGAATTTATCGCAAGGGCAAGCGGTTTTAAGTATAATGAATGAAATTGGATACAATTATTTTTTGCCCGGAAACCATGATTTTAATTTTGGGAAAGAACGTTTGTCAAAACTCACACATGATGGCAGTTTTAAAACAATCTGTTCTAATCTATTAAACAAAAGTATTCCGATGTTTGAAGAAAATGATATTTTTGAAATTGATGGTGTAAAAATTGGAATTTTTGCTTTAACTTCGCCGGAGTTAATCACTAAAAGTAATCTTAAAAATATTAAAGAAATTGAAGTTACACCTCCCATTGAAGTTGCAAAAAAACAAGTTGAAATGCTTAAAGGAAAAGGCGCAGACTTTATAATTTTAATTTCTCATTTAGGGATACTTAGCGAGGAAGAAAGCTGGAGCTCTTATGCTGTTCGTGATAGTGTTCCTGAAATCGACCTAATTATTGATTCTCACAGCCATAATGTGCTTGATGATTTTGAGCAATTAGACGGGAAAGCGGTTATAACTTCCGCGGGAATCAGTGGGCAAAATGTAGGCGTTGTTGATATAAAAATTAAAGACAAAATCAAAAAAATTAAGCCCTATAATTTAAGTTTTTCTGATTTTAAAGATATTCCTAAAAATGAAAAAATTGAAGAAATTATTAAGTCTGAAATTGACAAAATCAAACCTGTCTTGGAGCAAAAGATTGGTTATACAAGTGTTTATCTAAATGGTGAGAGAGAAGCAATTCGAACTGAAAAAACAAACCTTGCTAAAATTGTTGGTGAGGCAGTTTTGAAAGAAACGGGTGCAGACATCGCATTTTTAAATGCCGGCGCATTTCGTAGCAGTATTGAAGTTGGAGATATTAAAATGGCAGATGTTTTGCGTGTGTTTTCGTTAGGGCATTCTATTGTTACAAAATCTGTATCGGGTGAAAACATTATAAAAGCTCTTGAACTTGCCCTCCGACAATATCCTAAAATGTCTGCTCTTTTTCCTCAAGTTGCAGGAATGACATTTGAAATTACTGCTACGGAAGGCAACAATAAAGTCAAAGATGTGACTATAAACGGTAGTAAAATAGATTTAAAAAAAGAGTATATTTTTGCCACAAATGATTTTTTAGCATCTGGTGGCGATGGTTTTGATATGATAAAAAGTAGTAGAGAATTAAAACAATTTGATTCTTTAGATAAAATTTTTGCAAAATATGTGTCTGAGATAAGCCCGGTTGATTTAGATTCCAACTTTAAAGAATCAGCTTAGATATCATTCATTTAAAGTCTTGTATAATTTTACACTAAAAAGTAGTAAAATGTTTTTACTATGTGCTTCTAAATTTAATGTATCTTCCGATGGTTCGATTTATTTGCCCCTCGCATTTTTCACACATTGATTTTTTTCAAGACAATTTTATTTGCGTAATTTTAATTTTTGTGGTACGCTAATTTACAGAGTTTACCAAAATGTGTCGGATAGCCTTTATTGTAAACATTGTAGTTGGCTCAAAACCGCATTATTACTAGGTTTCTCCAAGTCCCTATTGGTTATCCGTACCAATAATAAATCCCACAGCCATAAGGTTTGTGGGATTTTTACTTTTACAGTACTTAAAATTTATAAAATGGTCTTTATGGTCAATTTTTACGCCTACTATATCTATCTATAAAAATTAATGGATTAAGAAAACTTGAACTATTAAAAAATAAATTATCTGAATATTAGGTTGGACATACTGTAAAAATACTATTTTTAATAAAATAACAAATGTACCAATTAGTCAGAATTTTAACTCGTTAAATGTTTTGTATCCAGTTTCGATATTGCTAATTTTCTTGCAAAAGAACACTATGATATACTAAAAAATCAAAAGATAATCTTGACGCAGAAAAAATATTTCGCGAGTAATTATTTAGACTGTAAAGGTGAACAAAAAATTTAAAGTAAAATAAAATTTGCCCTTAAATATGCTCCAAATTACTAATTTTCGTGTATATATGAAACTAATATTATGGAGTGATAAAATTGACAAACAAAGAAATTACATTAAATGTATGGAATGAAAACAATAAAATTATAACCGCCGTTCAAGGAGAGATTGACAGTAGATTTTTAATTATAAATCTGAAAGATGACAATGGACCTATAAACTTAACAGGAAAATCTGTTAAATTTTTGGCAAATAAACCTGATGGAACTGTTGTGTTTAATAATATGGATATTAAAGATGCTGAAAATGGTATTGTCGTTTTAGGACTTACTTCCCAAATGTCTGCTATACCCGGACTTTTGGACGGATGCGAAATTCATATAATATCTGAAAATGGCAAAACTTTGATAGCAAAAAAAATTAATATACTTGTACAAAATTCTTTAGGTCCGGCAATAGAAGAAAGTATTTCGGAAATATCAGCTTATCAGGAAATGATAATGAAAGTAAACCGGTTGGAGGAACATACATTTGATAAGTCTAATCCGCATAAGGTAGCAGCTATTCAAGCAGGAGCTCTTCCTGATACTACCAGATATGGTACAGCTTTATCCATAGATGAGACTTCACTAAGTCTTAAAGACCAAAATGGTACTATTTTAAGTTCAGTAACAACCCCTAAATCACCAACTTATTCCAATGCAACAAGCAGTCAAGACGGTTTAATGAGTTCTACTGATAAAAGCAAACTTGATGAAATTGAAAATGGTGCTGAAACGAATGTACAAAGTGACTGGAATCAAACCAATACCAATTCCGATGATTACATTAAAAATAAACCGACAATTCCAACCTCTTTAACAAACTTAACCGGTGTTTTACCAATAGAGCAAGGCGGCACGGGTGCTGCAACTGCCGGAAACGCGATAGCTAATTTAGGCGGAATACCTATATATACCAGAGTAACCGATTTTATATCACTACCTGCGGCAACGTCCGAAATAATACAAGCTATGCCAAGTTCGGCAATATTAATGACATCGATAGATACTACATCTAATTCCATAACAGACTTGCCTTGTAACTATGGGATTTTAACTATACATAAAAGGTCTGCGGGAAAATTGCAAATATTATACAATCGTTCATACGAAGGGGCAATCAACGGAAGTAACTTCTATTTTGGAAATTATAATACTCTTTCTAAAACTGTTACTTGGAATAGAATTTTTACAAATTATAGTGGTTGTCAAGTTCCTATCGAAAACGGCGGCACAGGGGCATCAACAGCTGCAGCAGCATTGACTGCCCTTGGTGCACAGGCATCGCAGGACAACTCTCTTTTAACAAATAGTAAAACAATAGTCGGTGCAATAAACGAATTATATAATATGATAAATTAAGTTATAAAAAAGGTCTATTCTTTTTAGAATAGACCTTTATATTTACTCTGCGTATCTTAACTCTCCCTCTAAATTATTATTTTATTGGTTTTTAAAAATATTATGATAATCATACTTTTTTAACGGCAGAGTAATCTTATCTCCTAACATTTTATCATATTTATCATCATTCCATCTGCAAACACCAGAACAACTTGTAAATGTCATTTCTCCAAATTTTATGCTTCCATCATTTAATATATAAAAATCCACCCTTACATACGAAAATCCTTCTGCTAATTTTTTTGACAGTTCCAATAACTTTTCTAAGTCCTTAGGCTTTGGATGTAATTTTTCATGTTGAGGATGCGAATAATAAAACGGCATCAAATTCCAATCGGTATCGTAAAATGACATCTCTAATTTATTTTTCCTATTGGATAAAAACATAATATATTCCGGATTACCATTATTGCACCAAACTTTATAATCATATAAATCTTGATTTTCATTTTCTAAATACTCTTCTATTATAATTTTAGGTGTAATATTTTTATAATGTAATTCCATTCCAAATAAAGCCGAGTAGTCCATTTTCATCCATTTATCAAATTTTTTCTTGGCTTTAGATTTATCAAATGTACTTTTGTTTGTAACAATGACATTCCACCCACATCCGTGATTACATTTTATAACAAATTTATCCGGTAAACTGTCGAAATCTATTTCATCGAAACTATCATAAACTCCTAATAGCGGTACGAGATATTTTTCACCTATTTTTTCTTTTACATATTCTCTAACTAAATATTTGTCTGCTAATCTAGTCTTTTGAGGAGTTGAATCGTAAATCTTTAACCACTGAATTTTTTCATTGAACGTTTTTGGATCATCTAAATTTAAATTAGTTCCGGTTTTTTCCTTAAACCATCTTCTTAATTCGTATTTATATCTAGCCGGATTAAGATTTTTATAATAATTATAATCCTTTCTTACCCTTTTATAATTATCCGAAAGTTCTAAATATTTTAATCTATTAATCTTTTTTATCAGATTATCTGAAATATTTTCTTTGTTTATAAGTTCTAAAAATTTATTTATAAAAATCTCATCAAATACTTTTTTAGAGTAATTTGCTTTTAAACTTAATTTTAAATATGATATTTTATTAAAATATAAATTTATATAATGTTTTATAAACTTCTTTGGCGCTTCATAAACATACCCGTAGTCCAACCATCTTTTAATTATGTACCTATTTGTTTTTATTGACATTTCCAAACTTTTTATTTTATCCTTCCATATTTCGTTTCCGGCATTGTTGGGTCTGCCAATTCTATAATGATATAACTTATCGTGTATAAATGATATTTTATTTGCTACCGGAAAAACATAGAAACAAAATACGTTATCACACCCGTTTCTTTCTTCTTCAAATCGGATATTATTCCTTAGAAGTAACTCCCTTTTATAAATCTTATTCCAAATATACGGACGAGAACCATTTTTATCAAATAATGCATTTATTGAATCATTGATACATATTTCATCATTTGTAGTTAAAACTTTACTTGCAAAATTGTCTTTCTGACCAAATGTTTCCCCTCCAAATACAGTAATATCTGCTTTATTGTTCTTTGCATTGTTGTACGCTGTTTCAAAAGTTGTAAGTTCGACATAGTCATCGGGATCTACAAATCCTACGTATTCTCCCGCTGCGTTCTCAAGTCCAATATTTCTCGCTGCATATGCCCCTTTGTTTTCAGATTGCCGTATTACTTTTACTCTACTATCATGTTCTGCATACTCTCTTAAAATATTTAAAGAATTATCTGTAGAGCAATCATCAATACAAATAATTTCTATTTCCTTTAAAGTTTGATTTACTAGACTGTCCATGCAATCCTTAAGATAAGGTTCCACATTGTAAACAGCAGCTATTACTGATACTTTAGGATTAGTAGAAGTCTGCTTACTTTCAAGATTTTTTGCAAATATATTTAAGGGTATACAATTAATTAACATTACCAACAAAATAAACTTAAAAATAATTTTTTTCATAATATTACCCCAGACATCAAATTTCTAATTTTTCTTAAACTTTTAATATTTTTTTACCAAGTAATCAAATGTTGTTTTTAAACTGTTCTTATCCACTTATCTAACAGTAACTTTTCGTATTTGCTAAGTTTTTCAATGTTTTTCTGATTATATACTTCATTTCCGAGAATTTCTTTCAAATTTTTACAGTAATATATTTTATCCTCAAAATTTAATTTATTAAAAACTTTG
>CAQBRY010000079.1 GCA_948762645.1 uncultured Eubacteriales bacterium
TGAAGCCTCATTTAAAAAAATAATTCTTGAATTAAAACTTTATCTCCTAAACAATTATTTTTTTAAGAAATTTAAATAGATTGTACGGCAAAACACATTAACTCAAATACGAACATAATTGCAAATAATAAAACTAAAACTCCATTAAACAAATTAAATTGTTCATATAAGGGTCATTTGGTGGAGACGATCGGGATCGAACCGACGACCTTCTGAATGCCATTCAGACACTCTCCCAGCTGAGCTACGCCCCCATGTATTAAAATAATATATTATAATTATATTTGAATAATAGTAAATTGTAAAGACATATTTAATTTAATATTTCACGTGCAATAGAAAGTGACCCAAATATTATTGTCACATATTCGTCAATATTTTTTTTAGATATAGAAGACGCAAAATAAATAGCTTCCTTAACATTTGATTTAGGTATTGTATTTTTATTATATTTTTTAGATATCCGGGTAATATCTTTGATGTCCATGGATCTGCTGTTGACAAGGGGGATAGTAATTACTTGACTAAATATAGGAATAATTTGTGCAAGAGAATTTTCCACGTCTTTATCCTTAAACATACCGACGATTCCAATTATTTTTTTATCGGTAAACAATTCTATAATAACGTTTTTTAGCGCTTTAATACTTCCTAAATTGTGTGAACCATCCAGGAAAATCAGAGGTTCTTTGCTAATTATTTGAATTCTGGAATTAATGTTTAAATTTTCAAGACCGTTTTTTATTGCGTCAAAAGTTACGGGAAATTTATTTTTTATAATATTAATACACGATAAAATATTTGAAATATTTTCAATTTGATGATGTCCGATAATAGAAGTATGGATTTTTTTATTGTTATAAGAAAATTCCATACCTTTAATAATATCGAATTTGATGTTCGAGAGTGTTAAAGGATTAGATATAGTAAGAGGAGCGTTTTTTTGAGTGCATATATTTTTTATTATTTCAAGTACGCATTTTTTTTGATTAATACTTGTTACTACGGGAGTATTTTCTTTAATTATACCGCATTTTTCATAAGTTATTTTTTGAATATTATCCCCGAGTATATTTGTATGATCCAGTGAGACTGAAGTTAATATTGATGCGATCGGTTTTTTAATAACGTTAGTGGCATCAAGACGTCCTCCAAGACCCGTTTCAAGAATTACAATATCACAGTTTTCATTTTTAAAATATTTAAAAGCCATAGCGGCTATAATTTCAAACTCTGTAAGAGGTGAGTCAATAGAATTTACTTTTTCAATGTGATTTTTAATCTCATCATATATTTTTAAAACTTGTATTTTAGATATTAATTTATTATTTATTTTTATACGGTCTCGAAAATCTATTATTGAAGGAGAAGTATATAATCCAACTTTATATCCGGAGCTTTTAAATATGGAAGCTAACATTTCGCAAGTACTTCCTTTGCCGTTCGTACCTGCTACGTGTATGACATTTAAAGTATCTTGTGGATTTTCAATTAGTGTAAGTAGTTTTTGAATACGTTCAAGACCGGGTTTAATTCCAAATTTTAAATGAGAGTTTATATCGAAAATTACTTCTTCATAAGTCAATTTGATTTTCACATCCATTTTTTAAAATTACTAATTTATGTTTTTGCTCTTGTCCGCATGGACCGGGACAGGGCAGGGACATATTATAAAGATCTGTACATAAACATTCTTTGTCAAACAAAGTTTTTGATATATTATCTAGATTTGTAATTTCCGAAAATTTTGTTATTATCGGAAGTGATGAGCTTTTTTTTACTTTTTTTAGTATTTCTAACCCTTTTGAGTTAAATCCTAGTACTCGAATATATGTAATGGGGAGGTCGGAATAATATTTTGTAATTCCCAGAAAGGAATATAATATTATTCTTTTTATTCTAGACATAGTATATCTTTTGGTTTTGATATTTTGTATCAGCTCATTTAAGGAGGAGGATATTTTAGAGAATTTAAATATTCTTCCTTCAATACCTTCG
Organism: uncultured Eubacteriales bacterium; assembly: GCA_948762645.1. Lineage (GTDB taxonomy): Bacteria > Bacillota > Clostridia > Oscillospirales > Acutalibacteraceae > CAQBRY01. The sequence continues at coordinate 1,999 of CAQBRY010000079.1, forward strand.
CTTATGTCGTAAAGATTCGATATTTCTTCTTTTGACATAGTTCTTAAATTAGATAAAACAGCTCGTTCTATTAAATTAATGTCAGCTGGGGCATTAAAGGAGGCTATTTCTCCAGATATTATTTCATAGGATGATTTAGGAACGTATTTAAAAAAGTCTTGATTTTTATTTTTTATTAGATTTCTGATATAAGAGGCAGAGGCAAAGTTTTGAAATGTTTCTGTACTGTTGTGATATATGCCTATTCGTTTGATTGTATATGGAGTAATTTTGGAGTTTAATTTTGAAAGCGCCTTTAAATATTCTATAGCTAATATATTATTTGGATGAATTAAGAAAGATGAATAATTTTCTCCTAATATTTCTTTTATAGAAAGCTGTCTTGCCTTTGCAAAGGTTATACCGGTACTTAGATATTTTTGAATATGTATATTAAATGATTCTGAATTAATAGTATCAGAGACGATTTTTAGAGGCTTTATATTCCCTGTTTCGCTGGCAAAACACAGATTATCTACGCACCCTAGAGAATTAGCAATATATACTCCCGCAAAGGCGTATTTTTCTGCTGAAGCCGTAGACCATATAGTTGGTATTTCAATTATTAAATCCAGTCCTTCTTTAAGGGCGATTTGAGTTCGTGCCATTTTAGATATGATAGAAGGTTCTCCTCGTTGAGTAAAATTGCTACTCATTATACCGACTGTATGAGTAGCAACATTTTTTTTGATATTATCTATAAGATATTTGTGGCCGAGATGAAAGGGATTAAACTCACAAATAACAGCTGATATTTTCATATATTTATTCTGCTTTTCCGGAAGAATTCAAATCGGTTATTGATTCTTTGAGTGTAGCGGCAAGACCTGCTAGAGACTGTATTTCTGATGGAACAATTATTTTAGTAGCTTTACCGTCGGCGACTTTTTCGAATGCTTCTATACTTTTAAGAGCAATTACTTTATTATTCGGATTAGCTTCATTGAGCATTTTTAAACTGTCTGCGTAGGCTTTTTGTACAGCAAGTATTGCTTGAGCCTCTCCCTGGGATTCTCTGATTTTAGTTTCTTTAATAGCGTCTGCTTTTAGTATAGCTGATTCTTTATGACCTTCAGCTATAAGTATCTCACTTCTTTTCATACCTTCTGCGTCTAAAATTCTAGCTCTTCTTTCGCGTTCAGCTTTCATTTGTTTTTCCATAGCGTCTTGAATTTCTTTAGGGGGAAGTATATTTTTAAGTTCCACACGGTTAACTTTAATCCCCCAGGCGTCAGTTGCCTCGTCTAAGATTACTCTTATTTTGGTGTTTATTACGTCTCTTGAAGTTAAGGTATGATCAAGTTCAAGATCTCCTATTATGTTTCTAAGGGTAGTAGCACTTAGATTTTCGATAGCGGATATTGGTCTTTCTACGCCGTAAGCATAAAGTTTGGGATCTGTGATTTGAAAATAGACAACCGTATCTATTTGCATTGTTACGTTATCTTTTGTAATAACGGGTTGAGGGGGAAAATCTACTACTTGTTCTTTTAGAGAAACTGTTTTGGATATTCTATCAATAAAAGGTATTTTTACATGAAGACCCGTCCCCCAAGTGCAAAAATATGCCCCCAACCTTTCTATTACATACGCGTGAGCCTGAGGTACTATTTTAATATTTGATACTATAATACTTCCTACGAGTAATATAAGTATAAGTAAAAATATAATTATTCCCATTATGTAAATCTCCTTATAAAATTAATCAGTGATTATTTTACTTCATATATTATTTATTTAAAAAAATAAAGATACAAAAAATGTTGCAAATATTAATATAGCTCCAGATAGGGCAAGTAATCTTATTATTTTTTTTCTTTTTTCAGCGCTGTTATTTTTTTTATTTTTCCCCCTGGAGGCTTTATTGGGGTCATTAACGATAAGTTTCATCATTTAATTCTCCTTGTGATTATTTATTTTTAGACGGTAATATTAATATAAATGTAATTAAATACTATTATACTAAATATATTTAAAGTAGTAAACATGTAGAGATATAAATATTTATAAGGATATAGACAAAGAAAGGTGACTATTTTTGGAAGAAGTAAAAAAAGATACGTCTGTTAATTATACGATAGCGAAAATGATTGCATGTTTGATAATAATATCGTTAATTTTTTTGTTAAGATATTACAGCTATGAAACATACAATTTTATTTCTGATTGGTATAAAAATATAATACTATATGAAAATATTGATATAGAGTCTGTCAAGAGTAACGCTTATTCTTTACTTACATTGTCATTAGAGTCCTTTAAAACCTGTATGGACGATATTCTGCGATCCGTTACTTCGTAAGCAACGAATTTTATATTTCCGATATTTACGTATTCATTAGAGTTTTTCTTTGGAATTTTTCCAAGTTTACTTGTCATAAATCCTGCAATAGTATCGTAGTCTCCCTTTGGAATTTTTATATTAAAAGTTTCTTCTATTTCGTCTATGGGGGTTGTCCCATCGACAGTGAAGGTGTTGTCGTTTATACGGTGTATTTCCTCGTTTTCCTGATCGTATTCATCTTGAATATTTCCAAGTATTGATTCAACTAAGTCTTCCATGGTAATCAGACCTTCGGTACCGCCGTATTCATCTACGACTATGGCGATCTGAACCTTATTAGACGTAAATTCACTAAATATCTCATTACAGCGTTTAGAATTCGGAATAAACATTACGGGTCTGATGATATCATTTATGTTAATAGTTTTAAAAGTGTCCTTTGCAACGAATTTAAGAATATCTTTTATGTGTAAAATACCTATTATATTATCAAGGTCTTCACTAAATATAGGTATTCTTGATTTACCTGTTTTAATAGCAATTTTAGTAATTTCTTTTATTGGGATAGTATTTTCTGCAGCGACTATATCTGTTCTGTGGGTCATTACTTCACCGGCAGTAGTATTATCAAATTCAAATATATTTTCTATCATATCTTTGGCCTTTTGCTTAATAATACCTTTTTCTTCTCCGGCATCAACTAACATCAAGATTTCTTCTTCAGTCACTACTTTTTCATTTGCATCAGGACTCATTCCTAAAATTTTAATAATGATATTTGTGGATGAAGAAAGAAGTTTTATAAAAGGTTTAAATATTTTGGAAGTAAATATAAGTATATTTACGACGCTAAATGATACAGTTTCAGAATATTGCATAGCAATTTTTTTAGGGACCAGTTCACCAAGTACTAAAGAAAAATAAGATAAAATAATTGTAACTATAAAAGTGGAGATACCGTCTAATATTTCATATGGGATGTTTAAAAAGGATAGTGATTGAGATATTGGATCAGAGAAACTTTTTGAAGCGGAAGCAGAAGTTAGAAAGCCCGATAACGTAACGCCAACTTGAATAGTTGCGAGAAAATCACCGTAATTTTGAATTAAATTTAGTACTTTAATGGCTTTTGTATGGCCGTCATTTGCCATTTTTTTAATTTTTTTATCGTTTAACGTAATTACTGCTATTTCAGACAGAGAAAAAAATGCATTTAAGAGTATCAAAATTATTAATATTAAAATTTGCACCATATATTTTTTTATAAACTATATTTTTAAAAAATTGTAATTTATAAAGGTTCCCCCCTGTCGCAAAGTACATTTAATAATATATTTGGCAATGAATAATTGATTTATTCAAATTACTAAATCTTTTAAAGACTTTTTACTTGTATAAAATCAAATATAAAGTAAACATATGTTTAAAAAAATAGGTGTTAGAAAATAGAGACAAAAATTGAATTCTTGACTTTAAATCAAATAAAGTTATTATATTATGTGGAAGATCAGGGTATTTTCAATGATATTTTATAGGTGCAAGTAAATTGGAGAAAATTTATGAAAATTAAAGTCAATAAAAAAATGATTTTTAATATATTGGTAATTTTGCTATCAGCAATATTTTTAGTTTATTTTTGTATATCTGAAAATGGATTATTCGATTTAGTAAAGAACGCTATGGAATTTAATAAAATATGGCTGTCGATAGCTTTATTTTTTCAATTTTTAAATATTTTCATAGACGCTTACCTTATATACAGACTTACGTTTTCAACAGGAAAAATATATTCTTTTAAAGACGCATTTAAAACGTCTATGGTGGGACAGTTTTTCAGTGCAATAACGCCCGGAGCATCCGGAGGTCAGCCAATGCAAATCTATTCTATGAAAAAGCAAGGTATAGACGCAGGTCATTCTACGTCTGCCTTAGTACAAAAATTTTTAGTATATCAAACGTCTATAACTGTATATGGGGCTGTATCAATACTTCTAAAAAAAAGGATGTTTTTAGGGCAAGTTTCTCCGTTAGCACATTGGCTTTCTTCATTTGGATTTATTTCACAGTCTTTAGTTATAATATTATTGTTTTTATTTTCATTTAATAGGTCAGTTACTTATAGAATTATACGTACAGTATTTGTATGGCTTTCAAAATTAAAATTGATAAAAAATGCAGATGAGAAAATAATCGATGTTGAAACCCAGCTAAATTATTTTCACGCTAATAATATGCAGCTTTATAAAAATCGAAAATTAGTTATAGAAGTTTACATTTTAACTGTTTTTCAACTTACATGTATGTTCGTAGTACCATATTTTATATACCGATCATTTAACCTTTATGGTGCGAAGATGTCTGATATGGTAGCTGCTCAGTCGTTTGTTACGATGGCATCATCGTTTATTCCTCTGCCGGGAGGGTCGGGAGCAGCGGAGGGAAGTTTTTTTGCGTTTTTTAGTATGTTTTTTACTGAAAGTACTATTAAGTCGGCTGTACTTTTGTGGAGAGTTATGACGTATTTTCTGACCATACTTGTTTCAGCTCCATTTTCAGGTATATATAGTAAAAAAAGCGAAAAAAATCAAAAAAAATAGGTTTAAGGTGGTTATAATAACATGAATTATCAAAATAAAATTCCTGATATTAGTGTGATTATACCGGTACATAATAGTCAAAGATATTTAAGGAAGTGTTTGGATTCAGTAGTAAATCAGACCTTTAGTAATTTTGAAGTAGTTATAATTAACGATGGATCTGATGATGGCTCTTTATATATAATGAAAGAATATGAGGAGAAATATAGTAATTTTAGACTGTTTAATATTAAAAAAAGCGGAGTATCTGAGGCTAGAAATATTGGAGTAAGAGAATCTCGAGCAAAATACTTGTCTTTTATAGACAGTGATGATTTTGTATTACCAAATTTTTTAGAAGTTTTATATAATAATATAAAGAGGTATAATACAGATATATCATGTTGTAATTATTATTTATATTGGCCGCAGAGAAATTTATATATTAAAGATATAATGTGCTTGCCTTCTGGAATTTACAGTTCTGATAAAATTATTTATAGTTTGGTAAAAGATGTCAGAATGCATTTTTTTTTGTGGAATAAACTATGGAAGAGATCTTTATTTGTAGATAATGAAATAAAATTTCCCGACAATAGATGCTATGAGGACGTATATGGATGTTTGGAAGCATTTTATTTTTCTGATAACGTATCAGTAACGTCTGATTCTCTTTATTTTTATACAAGAAGAAAAGATAGTTATGAAAGCAGTGTAAATTTAAAAAAATATAGCGACTATATATATGCGTTTAAGTATATAAGAACATTTTTAGATTTACATGATAAATATAATAAATATAGAATAAGTCATATTATTTTAGGAATAAGAATTATTTTATCAAGTATACCTATGCTGTTTTCAATAGGTAAGGATATAGAGGACAAGAAAAAAATTTTTAAGGAATTTAAGTTATCGGTAAAAAGTATATTTTATTGTATAGGAAATAAGTCCGGTGGTAAATCGGACATGATTTAAT
>CAQBRY010000080.1:0-4829 GCA_948762645.1 uncultured Eubacteriales bacterium
ATCAAGTCAATTTTAGCATTATCAGTTAAATTAGTGTTTTTAGTTACTATATTTGAAAATATTTCGTCTGTAATACGGCAGCTATTCCGGCTTTGCATAAAAGTTATTCCGTATACTTGTTTATACTCTGTCAAATCCGGAACGTAATCTTCATCTATTTTTATTATATTATAACTGCCTTTTCTTTTATTTTTTAATATTTTTAATGCTTCGGGAGTATATCCGGGAGCAATAACCCCGTCGGATACTTCTCTTTCAATTAATTTAGCGGTTATTTCGTCACAAATATCTGAAAGCGCTATAAAATCTCCAAAGGAACACATTCTATCTGTACCTCTTGCCCTTGCGTAAGCACAAGCTAATAAAGAACTGTCTAAATCTTTAATATCGTCTACAAAGCATGCTCTTTTAAGTTTATCTGAAAGTTTTTTACCTACAGATGCAGACGTTGGACTTACGTGTTTAAACGAAGTTGCAGATGGAAATCCGGTTGACTCTTTAAGTTCTTTTACAAGCTGCCAGCTGTTAAAAGCGTCTAAAAGATTTATGTAACCCGGTTTTCCAGATAAAATTTCAATCGGAAGGTCTTTATTATTACTCATAAAAATTTTTGATGGTTTTTGATTTGGATTACATCCATATTTAAGTTCCACTTCTTTCATTTTTTACCTTTTCTCCCCTATACTTTTAATTCTGGTACAATATTTTTTGCGGGATATTTATCTATAAGAGGATAAACTACCTCATCAAGAAATTCCTCTACCTGGGAAACACTTCTTCCAATGTACTCAGATGGGTTAAGATGTTTTAATATTTCTTCTTTTGTAATACCAAAAATTTTATCGTTTGATATTCTTTCAATTAAGTCGTTATTTTTACCCTCTAATTTTACTTTTGACGCGGATAAATGTGAATGAGTGCGAAGTGCTTCATGGAGGTCTTGTCTATTTCCTCCCCTTTTTACGCATTCCATCATGATATTTTCCGTAGCCATAAATGGCAGTTTTTCCATTATTCTCTTATTTATTACTTTTTCATAAACTACTAGTCCAGACGTTATATTAATATATATATTTAAAATCGAATCTATTGCTAAAAACGTTTCTGATACGGATATTCTCTTATTTGCACTGTCGTCAAGAGTCCTTTCAAACCACTGCGTTCCGGCTGTCATTGCCGGATTGATCGCATTTATAATTACATACCTTGCAAGCGACGATATTCTTTCACTTCTCATCGGATTACGCTTATATGGCATAGCTGATGAACCTATCTGATTTTTTTCAAAAGGTTCCTCTATTTCCTCAAATGATTGGAGGATTCTTAAATCATTTGAAAATTTATATGCGCTTTGAGCAAACCCGGATAAAACAGAAAGAAAATAATAATCTATTTTTCTTGAATACGTTTGTCCCGATACTTCTACGCATCCATCAAATCCCATTTCACTTGCTATAATTTTTTCAAGTTCTTTTATTTTATCTTCGTCGTTTTCAAAAAGTTCCATAAAACTTGCTTGAGTACCCGTAGTACCTTTTGAGCCTAAGAGTTTTAATTTACCAAGCTGATACTGCATATTTTCAACGTCTTTTACAAGTTCATAAATCCAAAGTGTCGCTCTTTTTCCCACAGTAGTTAATTGAGCAGGTTGAAGATGAGTATAGGCAAGGCATGGGATGGATTTATATTTTTGCGCAAACTCAGAAAGATTTTTTATTACTTGCATAGCTTTTTGAAGTATTATTTCAGATGCCTGACGCAAAATTATAATATCTGTATTATCACCTACGAAACAAGATGTTGCACCTAAATGAATTATTGGCTCTGCTTCGGGACATTGTTTCCCATAAGCATAGACATGAGACATAACGTCATGACGAACAATTTTTTCCCTTTCTTCTGCCATTTCATAATTGATATTATCTTTATTGGATATCATCTGATTAATTTGTTTATCCGTTATATTAAGGCCTAGATGTTTTTCAGCTTTCGCAAGTGCTATCCAAAGTCTTCTCCAAGATTTAAATTTAAATTCTTCTGAAAAAATATACTGCATCTCTTTACTTGCATATCTAGTGGAAAAAGGAGATATATATTTATTTTTTTCTTCGTTTATCATATTTTATTTCCTCTTATTTTATTTTTGTTTATTAATCGGCTTTCACTTTTTTGATCTTTTATATTTATATACTGTACATAAAGAGAAATCTTATTTTGCTTGTATAAATTATTCCAAATAGAGTTTGCAAAATCATCAATGTTATCTGGTATTTTTACTCTTAACGGTTCACCGTAAAATGGTGGAAGTGGATTTTCATCATTTATATATGTGTGTATGAAATGACCAAGACCATGCATAGGAGAATATTTGTATATGTATTGGCTACAGTGTGTTCCGTTCTCATCCATACTTTTTAAAATACTTATTTTATAGTAAAACTCTTTATCTTCAAAAGTAATAATTCCGCTTATTCTTGGAGTAAAATTCGGAATATCCGGCTCAAATTTTCTTGTTTCCAGAGCCTGCTCAAAAGTTTTTCCATTCTTTATAAAATCGTATATTGTATCCGTCTGATCTCCGTTTGTTATAATTACATGATTTTTTATCTTTTTCACCGGAGAATAAATTATAAGATCAGATTTTTTTACTTTTGATGCGTCGCAAGGATTAATTACAACTTCATCTTTTGACTCTAAAAAAATTCTATTTCGACTATTTTCGCTTCTTCCCGTTATAAAATATGCAAATACTGCATGGTTCCCATCTTCACTTTTTCCTATTACTAATCCTCTGCCTAAATATACATTTTTTTCTAATATTTCTTTAATATTATTAATTTTATATGGGTTCATTTTATACTCCTTCATTTTTACTTAACATTTCTATACAAATTTTTTCTATAGCCTTCGGAAGTATTATCCACTCGGCCTTCTCCATTACACGTTTTTGAAGCGTCTCTGGGGTATCCCCTTTATTTATATATACTGCTTTTTGCATAATTATTTTTCCGCCGTCAGGAATCTCATTTACAAAATGTACCGTAGCCCCTGTCACTTTAACTCCATAATTTATTGCAGCTTCATGTACTTTTATTCCATAAAAACCCTTTCCGCAAAAAGATGGTATTAATGAGGGATGTACATTTATTATCTTGTTACTATATTCTGACGTGAATCTTTGGCTTAAAATATTTGTAAATCCTGCAAGCACTATCAAATGTATATGATTTTCTGTAAGAATTTTTTTAATACTTTTTTCAAATTCATCTTGGGAAGTGTCTGCTTTTTTTATTACGGTTTGAACTTTTATATTGTGATTCCTTGCTCTATCAATAGCATATACGTTTTCTTTATTTGAAATAACTATTTTTACTTCTCCATGACTAAGTATTTTTTTTTCCTGAGCATTTATAATCGCTTGAAGATTTGTTCCATTTCCCGATACTAACACAGCTATATTAATCTTATTTTTATACTTTATCATTTTTACCTCTTAGCACATTTATTTAAATAGGAAAACAGTAAACTTCCGGTTGCATTACCTATTATAGTTATAAAAATGTACAATACTAATTTAGCAGAAACTATTCCCGATGCCGTAAAATAAAACACGTCAGCTACTGAATGTTCATATCCACTTAGAATAAATACAGGTATACTAAATAAAATTCCGATTTTAGATTTATTTTCTTTATATATTAAAACCGCTAAATACATTAATATTCCACAAAACACAGCCCTTATAAATGTTTGTAATGTACTTTGCTCCAATTTTCCCGAGCAAATTACTAGCGATATTTGATGTAAATTTATAAACGAAGACCTTATAGCTATACCCGATATAATTGCACCCGTAACATTACCTAAAAGACAATAAAACAAGTCAAGAGATTTGTAGACAGAAAAATCATTTAGTATAAATCCAATTTTACCTGTAAATAAGGAGTAGTTTCTCATACATATGAAAAGTAAAGCTATTGAAAAAAATATGGATCCAAAGTATTTATTATCGCAAGAAAGATAAACTGTTCCACCTACACCTATTAAAACACCTGATAAAATACCTCTAACATATTCTTTCATTAGTATATTACTACCTTTTCATTTGATTTTATAATTTCCCCTATAACATATGCGTCCTCACCACTGCACTTCAGAATATCAAGCGACTTATCTTTATCCTTCTCAGATACAACTACGCACATTCCCACTCCCATATTAAACGTATTAAACATGTCTGATTCAGGTATGGATCCCTTTTCCCGGATAATATCAAATATATATGGCACCTTAATGCTTGATCTTTTAATATTTGCACAAAGTCCATCAGGAATTGATCTTGGTATGTTTTCATAAAATCCCCCACCGGTTATGTGAGATATACTTTTTACATTTATATGACTAAGTAGTTCAAGCACAGAATTTACATATATTTTTGTAGGAGTTAGTAATGTCTCTCCGATGGATTTATAATTTAATTCTTTACGCGGGGACTTTATGTCACTGTTTTCTACATCAAAAACTTTTCTTACTAATGAAAACCCATTAGAATGTATTCCGGTGGAAGCAAGAGCTATTATTACATCTCCCTCTTCAACACTTTCTTTTTTTATTATTTTTTCCTTTTCTACTATCCCAACACAAAATCCTGCTAAATCATATTCATTTTCAGGATAAAACCCCGGCATTTCTGCTGTTTCTCCGCCTACTAGTGAACATCCTGACTGAATGCATCCATCTGCAATTCCAGAAACAATTTTTTCTATCTTTTCCGGTAAGTTTTTACCGCATGCAATGTAATCCAAAAAAAACATCGGTTTTGCTCCGCA
>CAQBRY010000080.1:4839-7871 GCA_948762645.1 uncultured Eubacteriales bacterium
ACATATAACGTCATTAACGCACATTGCAACACAATCTATTCCTATCGTATCGTGCTTATCCATTAAAAAAGCTAATTTAAGTTTTGTCCCTACTCCATCCGTCCCGCTTACTAAAACAGGATTTTTCATGCCTTTAAGATTCGGTTCAAACAATCCTCCGAATCCTCCGATTTCAGATATTGTCCCACTTTGCGCAGTTTTTAAAATATGACTTTTTATCAGCTCAACAGATCTATACCCAGCAGTTATATCTACGCCGGATTTTTTATAACTCTCAGACTTGGAATTTCTATATAACATTTTTTATCCCTTTCCGTTCCAACAATATGTACATATTTTACATGGACTAAGTCCAATAGCCTTGATTATTCCATCCAGAGACTGAAATTCAAGAGAAGAAAAATGCAGTTTCTTACATATTTTTTTTCTCATCTCTTTTCCCCTTTTTGTTTCTCTGTCTGTATACTCACCTAAATAATCGAACCCTTTTTTTCCTTCTAACTCCATAATAGTACTTCTTGTTATTAGTTCCATGTCAGACGTAGCTCTTGAAAAGTTAAGGTACTTGCATCCATACATGATTGGAGGACATGCTGACCTGATATGTACTTCCTTTGCACCGTTTTCATAAAGAAATTCTACAGTTTCTCTAAGCTGCGTTCCTCTCACTACACTATCATCTACAAATAAAAGTTTTTTTCCGTCTATCAATTCATGAACTGGAATTTGTTTCATTTTAGCTATCCGATTTCTCTCATTTTGGTTTGAAGGCATAAAACTTCTAGGCCATGTAGGCGTATATTTTATAAATGGTCTTGCAAAAGGTATTTTACTTTTATTTGCGTATCCTATAGCATGTGGCGTACCCGAGTCCGGTACTCCTGCTACATAATCAATTTCAAACGTACTATCGTTTTGAGCCATAATTTCTCCGTTAATATATCTCATAACCTCTACATTTTTTCCTTCGTAACAAGACGTAGGATATCCATAATACGACCACAAAAAAGCACATATTTTCATTTCCTCCTGAGGCTTAGAAAGTACTTTGACACTATTGTGACTAATATCTACAATCTCACCGGGTCCAAGCTCTTTAACATCTTCATATCCTAATTTCTTATACGCAAACGATTCAAAAGATACACAGTGTCCATTTCTGTTTTTTCCTATACATATTGGCAATCTGCCAAGTCTGTCTCTAGCAGCTATTATATGTCCTTTTTCTGTTAGTATCAATATGGACGCAGTGCCTTCAATACATTCTTGAGCGTATTTTATGCCTGACGTAAAATCTTCCTTTTTATTTATCATTGCTGATACTAATTCATTTGAATTTACTCTTCCAAAACTCATTGCGTTAAAATGTCCGCCACTGTAATCAAGATGTCTTTCAACCAGCTTTTCCATATTGTTTATAATTCCTATTGTGCATATAGCATAGATGCCAAGTTTAGACCTTATAAGTATTGGTTGTGGATCGGTATCACTAATACACCCGATTGCTGCACATCCTGTCATGTCACTTTGGATATTTTCAAATTTAGTTCTAAACGGTGAATTTTCTATATTATGTATTTTTCTTTGCAGACCCTTTTCTGGATCGTAAGCTGCCATACCTCCCCGACGTGTACCTAAATGAGAATGATAGTCCGTACCAAAAAATACGTCTAGTATAATATCCTCAGTTGACGTTACTCCAAAAAATCCTCCCATGTTTTGAACATATCTCCTTATTTTAATTTTTTATTATCCTGTTCATCATTTCAAAATATGCTCCCTCTACGTCTCCAAGGTCTTGTCTGAATCTGTCTTTGTCAAGTTTTTTATGCGTTTTACTGTCCCAAAACCTACAGGTATCAGGAGATATTTCATCGGCAAGTATTATTTCACCTTCCAACGTTTTTCCAAATTCCAATTTGAAGTCGACTAAATCCACATCTAGTTTTTTAAAATAGGATTTTAGAATATCATTAATTTTAAATGCTATACTTTTTATTTTATCTATCTCGTCCTTTGACGCTACATTTAGTGCTAAAGCATGATACTCGTTGATTAAAGGGTCTCCCAAATTATCATCTTTATATGAAAATTCGATCGTTGGATTATCAAATACAATTCCTTCCTTTACACCGTAACGCTTTGAAAATGATCCTGCAGATATATTCCTTATAATTACCTCAAGGGGTATAATTTTAACATTTTTTACTACTGTTTCTCTTTCAGAAATTTCTTCAACAAAGTGAGTTGAAATATTTTCTTTTTCCAAAATCTGCATTAAGTGATTTGTAACTTTATTATTTATTACGCCTTTACCTTTTATCTTACCTTTTTTTTCTCCATTAAAAGCTGTGGCATCATCTTTATACTCCACAACTAAAAAATTTTTGTTTTCTGTCTCATATACTATCTTAGCTTTTCCTTCATATAATTTTTTTGTTTTATTCATCTTAGTTCTTCCTTTACCTTTAAGATCTGTTATTAAATTTATTTTCTATAGATTCATTTTTTTTAAGTACTTTTTTATAGTTTTCTTTTCTAAATTCACTTAGTTTCTTAGCTATACCGTCATCACTCAGCGATAAGATTTGTACAGACAACAAAGCGGCATTCGCACCACCATCTATCGCAACTGCTGCAACCGGTATTCCCGATGGCATTTGTACGGTAGATAACAGGGCATCAATGCCGCCTAAACCATTAGATTTTATTGGTATTCCTATTACAGGTAATGTTGTATTTGCTGCAACAGCACCTGCTAAATGTGCAGCCATTCCCGCCGCTGCAATTATAACACCAAAATTATTCTTCCTCGCATTTCGACTAAATTCTTTTGCCTCTTCGGGCGTCCGATGTGCTGAATATATATGTACTTCATAAGGTATTGAAAATTGATCTAGTACGTCTATGGCCTTTTGTACTACTGGAATATCACTGTCGCTTCCCATAATTACTGCAACTTTTTTCATTTTACTCTCCCAATACAAAAATTTTAAATTAAATATGGCGCACCTACTCTGGCAAAGTAAGTA
>CAQBRY010000081.1 GCA_948762645.1 uncultured Eubacteriales bacterium
CTTAATGATATGATAATTATACCATAAATCCCACAAAATGTCTAATTATATCGAAGGGCGGAAAACATCGGAAATTATAAATAAAAAAGACTGCTAAACTAAAGCATCAGTCTTTAAATTTAGTAATTTTAACTTTTTCAAGAGCAGCGATAATTACAGAATTTAGGTTTAGATCCTTTAATTCTGCTTGATAAAAAATTTTTTCATTACGATTTTTTCTTAAAATGCAGCCAGATAAAATATACTCGTTCAAGCTGTTGCCATAAACATTCATTTGACCACTGTCATAATAAACTGCTTTGTTTAGAAATGATTTTACTTGTTTTAGCTCTATTTTTCATCATCCTCTGTATCTTTTGCGTACACCAAGTCATCAATAATTCCGTAAATCATTTCCGATATAGTATTTATAAGTTCTTTCCCAATACTAAAACCCACTCCAGCGGTAATTCCAAATAATATTATGATCCAAAGATTTTCCATGATGTTCTTCGGTCAGAAATATTGTCGCATAGCCTCGCACAGTCGTGCTTTGCTCTGCTCTGTATTTCTTCCTGTTCAAAGTATGCCTTCATTGTCCACCGGACACGGCATTACTTTGAACCCTCAAAATGATTTTTTATAGATTTTATTTCGCCAGTCTGCATCAAGATTGCTATCTTCTTTATACCTTTCCTCAATCTGCGTAAACTGCATTTTTTCGCCGTTAAAGTTTAAAAGCGTGACACCTGTGACGCCTCTGCGATTGAGAGCGACATCAATTCCAACAGTTTTAAAATTTTCATGTTTTTTCACGCACCACATCAGCATTAATTTATTGCAATTTTGTTCAAGTTCCCCGGAATCACGCAGTTCTGACGATGTCGGGCGGGTATTTTCATTAGACACACGGTTAAGCTGTGAAAGACACAAAATCGGAACATTTAAGTCAGTAGCAAGTTTTTTAAGCTCACGGCTTATCGCTCCGATTTCTTGATTTCTGTTATCATGTTTTGAATTTGACTTCATTAATTGCAGGTAGTCAATGATAATTAATCCCAAATCCTTAATCATACGGCAATTTAGCCTAATATTTCGCACTGTAATGCCGGCAGAATCATTCACAATGATATTATTTTTTTGCTCTTGCACCGTATTTTTAAGTTTTTCGATTTCATGTGGCAGAAGTGAGTTATCAATTAATTTATTCATGGAAATTCCGGCTTGTCCAGATAAAATCCTTTCGCAAAGTTCTTCTCCGAGCATTTCTTGACTATAAAACACAACTTTTTTACCGGTTTCAGACACATTTTGCGCGATCGAAATAGCAAAAGCCGTTTTTCCGACCTTCGGACGTGACGCAAGAATTATCAAGTTCCCTCCGGACATTCCTTTTAAAATTTTATCTATTTTGGAGTATCCGGTATCGCATCTGTTTTCAATTTTTTCGATTTTGCCCGAATAATAATCAATTAAATTCCCGGAAATTTCGCTTAAACATCGTAAATTTTTATCGCGTGTTTGTGAAATTATGTGCGACAACTTATCGATCAAAGCCTCCGCTTCCTGTACGGGATTTTCAGTGTCGATCCCGTCTGACAGCGTGCTCAAAAGACTTTCTTCCAATCTTTTTGCCAAGGCTGATTTATGAACTATATCAGCGTAATATTCAATATTTCTGATACAGGGAGTAGTCTCACAGCACAGCAGTAATAGCTTTTTGAGGTCATCCTGCGTGAAAAATTTTTCGTTTGAAAGTTCATCCATTACAGTCACAAAATCTATGGATTTTCCTAAATCCGACAATTTTAAGATGGATTTGTAAATTTTCCCTAAATCCGAGTATGAAAAATCTTCAACCGAAATTTTGTCTACTATCTTTGCAAGGGATTTCTCATCAAGTAGTATCGCCCCGATTATAGACATTTCGGCTTCTTCGGGGACTAAACTGTTAATCTGCATTCCAAATCAAACCTCCTTTCGGCTAGGAAATGAAATTAATATTTTTAATGAAACTTTTTGCATCAACGATGATTTTTCGCCATTTATCAGAATTTTTAATCCCATTTATCGCGTAAAAAATCCTGTCCTCACGATCTCTTGTGCGTTCAACAGACAGGTATTTTTCAATTTCTATCGTCCAGGCTTTTATTAGCTTTTGCGTATCGGGAGCCCGCGTGAACTGTACGTTTTTAAGCGTTTCGTAGAGTTCTATGGCGAGTATCCTGGATACGCTGTTTTCTGACAAATCAACGATTTCTTGTTGGTTGATTTCGTTTTCCCAACCTCTCGCATTAAGCCACGTTGCCGGATATGGGATATATCTTCCGTTTTCTTTTTGCCAATCAAGTGTAGATTTTTGCTGGTTTAAACTCTCAATCATCGTGTCAACCAGCTCGCTTGGCGGTTTGTGAGTTTGAAACCATTTGAGTGCGTTGCCACGGCTTTTTTTCTTAGGGTAAGCTTTGTAGAAACGCTCGAATCTCTGTTGAATATTTTCACTTCGTTTTAAATTTTCTTTTGGCACACAATTTTGAGCGTATATATTTTCTATATTATTTTCTCTATTGTATTCTATCTTTAACGTTTCTGTGGGGAGGTCATTATCGTATTTGTGGGGAGGGGAATTACACATTTGAGGGGAGGTATTATCAATTGTGTTTGGGATAATATTCCAATTTATTTTTAAAATTCTTTGCTCGACTTGTTTAGTATTTTGCTTGTATTTTAATTGTGAAACTAAATACCCTTCCTTAGTAAGTTTACTTATAATTCTTGAAACACTTTCTTTTGTTATTTTCAATATCTTTGAGAAATGCTCGTTATTTGCATAACAATTGTTTGGATTTGAAAGCATTGCAATCTCCGACAGCATAATTTTTTCAGTCCAAGTTAAGTTTTGAAGATCACATATTTCTTTCGGTAGCCAAATGCCTTTAAATTCCTGTGTTTGCATATCGTCTCCCTCCTAAAAAGGTAAATCTTCATCAGTTTTTTCAATTTCTTCAAAATTCTTGTCTTTGATATTAAAAATCTCCCGAACGGTAAAACCTTTATAAGTTTTATTATCTTTTGTGTTTGAATAAAATTTTCCGATTATAAATATTTCATCTTGTTCGTGATATAACTTTAAAATTTTACTTCCCAAATCTCCAAAGGCTGTGCAGTCGGCATAAGTCGGAGCTCGCCACACTCCCGTTGGTCGTATGGTGTCCCCCTCCGGGCTGGCGCTACGCTGCCACTTATCTGTATCTTTATTTTTACCGTTACTAAGTTGTATCGTAAAACGTACGGTCTCTCCGAAGGAGCGAGGTTCTTTACATAATCTACCTCTTAAAATAACTGTATTTACGGACAAATTTCTTTCATAAATAATTTTATCTTCTTCAAATATTTTTAACGTTCTTTGCATCAGTTTTATCCTTCCTTATAAATCTAATTTTCGACAATGGTTTTTAATGTTTCCATATCGTGCGAAGTCAGCTTATTAAGGCTTTCTATTCCCATTGTTTCAAGTGCTTTTGTAACTTTATCTGCACCGTATTTTTCTAACAGTTCTTTTTGTTTCTCACCGGGAAGAGTCTCGATTGATTCGGAATTATCAATATAATTTATGTTTTCTTCTCCGGTCTCAAGGTCGATATTTAATTTTGCTTGATCTGAAACGACAGCTTTTTGCATATCTGTGGACATAATCCCATATTTTGAAATTAATGCCTTTAAGACTGTTTTTTCGGCCATTTTTTCAAACTGCGAAGCCCATATAGCATCATTTTTATTGCCTGTTTTCTTATATTTCCGATAGCTTTGTGAATATCTTGTAGCGTGATTTTCTACATCTTGATTAGTCCAAAAAATCACTTTTTTAAAGCCATTTACAAGTTCTAAACCTGCCATATATCCAATAATTTCTTTATTTGCACGTTCGTCATCCGGCAACCACTTTATTTCCGGGTCTCCTACAAAATTTCGCCCTAAAAATTCACCGTCTCGCACGTCACGGGAACCGATAAATTTATATTGTCCTGTGCGAAGTGCCAGCTGAATGTAGCCTTTTGCCCCTATTTGAAATGTTGCTATATTTTTCATTGGGACAGCCCAAGCAAAGCCTAAATTCGGGTCGAAAGGCAGCTCCATAGAGGTTGCTTTCAGAGCGCACGCCAAAAGTGAGTTCCTATCGCAGTTTTTTAAAGCCTCCGAACTTCCGGCCAGACTTGTTAAACTCGTGATAAATTGTCCTGTACGTTCTCCTAAGACCCCCTTTAAGTATTTTTTAGTGCTGTCATTTGATAGATATACGGACATTGCTGCTTGATTTGCCATTTTAAATTCCTCCATTTTTTATTCGTCCTTCTGCTAATTTACAATAATTTTCATTTAAATCTATACCTATATAATTTCTATTTAGCTGTTTTGAGACAACACCAACAGTTCCGCTACCCAAAAAAGGGTCAAGAACAACGCCATTTTCAGGGCATCCTGCTAAAACACATGGTTTTACGAGTTCTGTTGGAAATGTAGCAAAGTGTATCCCTCTGTATCCTTTAGTGGGGATAGTCCACACATCACGTTTGTTTCTAAAGCCTGTAAATGTTTTGAAGCCCTGACTATTAGAATGTTTACTTGGTCTACCACTACCGATAACTTCTTTATTGCCGGTATTAAATTGAGATTTATATCTAGCCTCACTTTCTGATTTTGCCTTTTCTTTTATGGCATCAGAATTAAAGTAATATTTCTTTGCTTTGGAAAATAAAAAAATGTATTCATGGCTTTTAGTACACCTATCTTTCACGCTTTCCGGCATAGGGTTCGGTTTTGCCCAAATAATATCCTGTCTCAGATAAAATCCAAGGTTATTTCTTAATTTTAAGGCAATAGTCCAAGGAATCCCCATTAAATCTTTTGGTTTAAGATTATATAGCTTTAAATTAATGTTTTGATTTTTATTTTTATTTAAGTAACTACCGATATTATTTAATTGAATTAAAGACTTTGTTTTATGGTAAACGGCATCTCTTGAACAATAAGAATAGGTATCTCCTAAATTTAGCCAAAACGTACCATCTTTTTTCAGAACTCTATAAACTTCAGAAAAAACATTTAAAAGTCTTTCGATGTATTCGCCAACTGTTTTTTCTACTCCAATTTGTTGCGGGTTGCTATAATCACGCAAAGCATAATACGGAGGTGATGTTACACAACAGTCTATACTTTCATCAGGAAAATCTTTTAAAACTTGTAACGCATCTCCACAGTAAATATGATTTATTTTCATCACCTTATTACCACACTTTCATCTTGATAAAATTCCATACCCGGAATTTTTACGTTTGGATTTTCTTTTCTGATTTCTAGTAATTTTTTTATATTTATCTTTCGGATTTCAACCCCATTAAAGAAGCAAGGTACTAATTTATTATCAGTAACCTTGCACTTCCAGCGTTTTTGCGTTGTTATTTTATTTTCTTTTGCAAATAAATCGAAAGTTAAATTTATCCGTTTGAATTTTTTAGATTCAGATAGTTTGATTTCAGCTTGTCCAGGGTCCCCTTGCTTTTGTAGTTCAGAAACTTCGGCTAATATGCTTTTGAGTTGACTTTTTCTATTATTTTCAGCTTGATCCAGTAATTCTTTTTGCTTTTTTTCTTGTATTTGCTTATAGCTTAAAACTTTATCTTTTAAAAGTTTTTCAGAATTTTCGCAAATTTCCAGCATTTCTTTTTCTTTATTAGATATTGCTTGATATGCTTTTTTAGCCGACTCTTTAGTGTTTTTCCAGTATTCTATAATCCTCTCTTTTTGTTTTCTGATAGCCTTTATGACTTCAAAGGTGAATTTTAAGCTTTCATCATCACATATCACTATGTTATCTGAAACTTCTTCGATATTTAAAGATTGTTTTTGTAATTCAATTTCATTCATTTTCATACCTCAAACCTGTAAATTTCCAAGCAAGATAAAAAGATGAGAAAATTATCTTTTAATCTGTGAAGCAGATATTTCCCATCTTTAAATATTTGCAAAATATAAATGTCTGATACTGTTTTCTCTGGGCACTGACTCTCAAATCCAGCTTTATATGCGGAAAGTTGCACGCTCCAATCTCCTAAATGTGCATTACTTGTAGTTTTCAAATCACAAATTACAATGCCCTTTTCGGTTTGATAGATTTCATCAATTGTCATGCCGTAAAGCAAAGCTTTGTGATATGTTTTAAACTCCGAGTTTAAAAGTTTCCAATCAGGATTATCGCTCCTAAACTTTTTATAAGCATCAACATATCCGATTATATCTTCATCAAACTTATTTAGATTATATTTCGACATAAATTCTATTGCTCGATGTACTCTCGTTCCTTTATCAGAGGCAATTTCAATTATACTTTCGTTTATATTTTTATAAATTCTATCGTGTAGAGGTTTTATAATTTCAGAGACAGAAGGGATAGGAAATCCGTCTAAAAAGTATTGATGATTTTTTTCATTGAATGTTAGCGTGGGCATAAATTTCTCCATCTCGTTGAATTTCATAGATGTTTATGCTGAACCGACCATTTGTTTTGCGTTGTTTGCATTTCAAATATCCGAAATTTCTTAATTCTTTTAGATGTTTTCCCAGCGTTGCATCTGAAATGTTTAAATCATAGGCTATTTTCCTGCGATTTGGTGTTTCCACATTTAAAATGTTTAGAATATAAAAATAGAGCCCTTTCGCTCCGATCGATAAATTTCTGTTTTTAGCTATAATTTCTAAAAAATTATTTTCTGGCATTATTTACCTCCTACTAATTTTATCTGATATCATGAAACTCTAAATCTGCTAAATAGCCTTCCATGTCGGGATTTTCTGCAATAATTTTAAAGTGCCTATCTATGCATTCCTCGCAATAAATCAATCCATCAATATTGAAACAATCATCGCCTTCAAATATTTCCCCACCGCATAAATCACAATCGTACACTTTTACAGCTTCATTATCGGGTGGCATTAAATATTCTCGGTCATCTATTATTCGCATCTTTTTATCCTTCTTTCTAAGATATTTAAATCTTTCTCTACTTCTATAAATGTCCTTTCCGTACGTTCTTCTAACTTTTTGATTTTCCTGTAATTGTAAATTTCCATTGCTACCAAAGTTCCTGCTGCGATTAGTAATAATATTTGCATTTTTATTTCTCCTTAGTTAAAATAATTAACCTGATAGGTGTTTATCTATCAGGTCTAGTTTTTATAAAAATTCAATTTACTTTAGGGGTCAAAATTAATTTTTTCTGTTTTTTTACCGATGTAAACATTATTACTGACCGAGAATGGCTTAAATACTGGCTTCCCCTATGCCCTATAAGACAAACCGTACCATGTTGGAGAACCATTAGGGTCTTGAATAGTTCTATGATTCTCCATTTTAAAGAGTAGATTGTGTTAAACAATTTGCTCTTCTTTTTTTCGTCCAAAATTCTTTATACAACTTGCTTGTTCAAGTTTTGACATTCTTGGAATTTCTATACGACCTATCATTTTGTAATAAATCTCTACATTTTGAATAGTCTCTCCCATAATTTCTTCGCGGTGATGGACAACAATTTTGTCAATAAACTCTTGTAAAATATTGAGTGTCAATTCATCTATTTTAGAATATTTTCTAACAATTTTAAGAAATCCGTCAGCATTAAGTTCGTGTGCTTTTTCTTCTGCAACTATCTTTTTAATGTTTTTAATTTGGACCTTTAGTCAAACTGCTCTTCTTCATATTTTTCTGATAGTTTCAAAAATCTTTCTTCTAACAGATTACCCAAGATTTTTTCCTCAAATACTTTTTCACACAGTGTGTCAAGTCC
>CAQBRY010000082.1 GCA_948762645.1 uncultured Eubacteriales bacterium
GTGAAGTAAGCGGGAACAGTTATAACAGCCTCGGTAACTTTTTCTCCAAGATAACTTTCTGCATCTGATTTTAACTTTTGAAGTATCATAGCGGATATTTCTTGTGGAGTATAAGACTTTGAATCTATTGTTACTTTATGAGAAGTACCCATTTCTCTTTTTATAGAGCTTATTGTACGGTCAGGATTTGTAATTGCCTGACGTTTAGCAACTTGCCCCACCATTCTTTCTCCGGTTTTTGAAAATGCTACTACCGAAGGAGTGGTTCTGTTACCTTCCGAGTTGGCTATTACTACGGGTTCACCGCCTTCTATAACTGATACGCAAGAGTTTGTAGTACCTAAATCAATACCTATTATTTTTGACATAATTTATTTCCTCCTAAATTTATATATGTTTTTTATGAAAATTATTTTTTAGTTTGTAACCTGAACCATGGCGTGTCTTATAACTTTGTCTCCAACCATATAACCTTTTTGGAAAACTTCTGATATAAAACTTTCTTTATCATTATTTTCATCTTCAATATGAGAAACGGCGTTATGAATATCAGGATTAAAATTGTCGCCTGTTTCCCCAAAAGATTTTACGTTTAATTTATTAAGAGAATCTAAAAGTTGATTATTAACTAAATTTAATCCTTTTTGATATTCTTCACCGGCGTTTTTCATAGATTTTAGAGCTAAGTCCAAACTGTCTATTACAGGTAAAATAGCAGATATTGTATTTGAAGTAGCGTTGGAATAAATTAGTAATTTTTCCTTTTCACTGCGTTTTCTATAGTTTTCATATTCTGCCGCTATTCTAAGAAATTTATCTTTATATTCCTCAAGACTTTTTTTTATTTGTTCTAACTCCAAAACACGTTCATGTTCTTCTGTGTTCTTAGGGACATCTTCTTGAACATTTACGTTTTTTTGATTTTCAACTTTATTATCCTGTTCATTTTTTTTATTACTTTGTTTGTCTTTTTTCAATTATAATTCTCCTTTTCGAGATTATATATCCAGAATTTGGTTTAGTATGTTTTCTACGGACGTTGCTACATTATCTATTTTGGAAACAAGATTTGAGTAATTCATTCTTGTAGGACCTATTAATATTATAGACCCAAACTTGTCTGCGATAGCGTATTTCCTGATTATTACGCTTAATTTTTTTAGCTCTTGATGATCATTTTCTTCACCAATTTTTATACAAAAATTTTTATCCATAGAGGATATAATATTTAAGATATTATTTTTATTGCTAAGAAAGTTTAACAGAGATATAGTATCATTTATATCTATTTCAGGTGTTGAAAATAGATTTGTTTGTCCTTCCATTTTTATTGAGACCTCTTGAGCTTCTAATGAAGCATCAATAAGGGCGTTTATAATGGGGGAGAGGAGAATTGAAATACTATTATTTGAGTCTGCTATCATTCCTACGGATTCTGGAGTAATAGACATAAGAGATTTACCTTGAAACTTTTCGTTTAATAAATTACTAAATACGTTTATAAGTTCAGGACTTATATCATATTGACACCTAAAAAGTTTATTTTTTATCATACCGGTGGTTGTCATTAAAACAATCATGGCGTTTCTTTTTCCCGTTTTGACAAACTGAATATTTCTTACTTTTGCTTCAGAGCTTGGAGGAGTTGTAAATATTGAAATAAAATTTGTCATTTTGGAAAGTATTTGACAGGCTTTTTCTATTAAATTTTCAGGATCATCAGAGTGTGAATATAAAGCACCGTCTATAATATTCTTTTCTTCTGCGGACATAGTTTTTTTTGACATGAATTTATTTATATATAGCCTGTATCCTTTATTAGACGGTATTCTACCTGACGACGTATGCGGTTGAAAAAGATAGCCAAGTCTATAAAGGTCCGACATCTCACTTCGAACTGTTGCAGAAGAAATAGGGAAGTCTAAATCACTGCAAACTGATTTAGAACTTATAGGAATACCGCTTTCAATATATTGCTGTACTATAATAGACAAAATCTTAAGTTTACGATTACTTATATCCACCTCTTCCACCTCGTCATTTTGTCAATTAGCAGTCAAGTGCGTAGAGTGCTAACAAAATATACTTTACCATCATTTTCATAATGTGTCAATACCTAATTTATAAATTTATCGAAATTAAAATCTTTTAAAAACCAGGGATTAGAGATTTGAAATTTTTTATTTTTAAGATAATTTAAATCTCCAAAATCATAATTTTCATCAAGTTCCATTTTATAAGAACACAGAAGTTGATATTTATATCCGAAAATTTTATTTATATCTGAGCGCCCGTATTTTTGGTCTCCGACTATTGGATGACCTATGGATGAAAGATGTGCTCTTATTTGATGAGTTCTTCCGGTTAATAGGTCTATTTCAAGTAGACTTAAATTATTTTTTTCTTTTATTACTTTATATTTAGTTTGGATATACTTATCTTTGAATGTATTTCCGCTGTATATTGTTACTTTGTTATTATATTTATCTTTTTTAAGGAAATCTTTTAAAGTATCTTCTTTTTTAGGCATTTTTCCGTAAACTATACATAAGTAGTATTTTTTAATATGCCTGGACTTTAAAGCTTCGTTGAGTATTTTAAGACTTTGTGAATTTTTGGCGGAAATTACTATTCCACTGGTATTTCTGTCAATCCTGTTTACAAGTGCCGGAGAAAAGCAATTTTCAAAATCAGGATTATATTCATTTTTTAAATATAGATATTTTTTTATCCTGTTGATCTGACAATCAAATTGTAAATTTTTGTCGGGATGTACAATTAATCCCGGATTTTTATCCGTTATAAGAATATTTTTATCCTCATATAAAATATTTAGTTGATCGCCGGAATTTAAAAAGTCTAATTTACTTGTTTTTTCACTAAAAAATTCGTCGTTTATGTAAAGACTTATTATATCGCCAAAATTTAAACGTTGAGATATTTCGCAACGTTTATCATTTATTTTTATTCTTTTTTTACGTATGTATTTATAAAGTAACGAGGAGGGGAGACGAGGTACAACTTTTTTTAAAAAACTGTCTAATCTTTGTCCTATATCATTTGAGTTTATTGTAATGTTTTTCATGACTTTATGAATTTATTGTCTACTTTCATTTAGTTTTTTATAGAGAATAAACTAGTATAAAATGGAATATGCTTCCTGCTAAAACGAATAAATGCCATATAGAATGCATGTATTTGACTTTTTTTCCTTTACTGTATATAACAGCCCCTATGGTATACATAACCCCTCCAATAAAAAGCATCCACACTTGACTTTTAGAGAAATTAT
Organism: uncultured Eubacteriales bacterium; assembly: GCA_948762645.1. GTDB lineage: Bacteria > Bacillota > Clostridia > Oscillospirales > Acutalibacteraceae > CAQBRY01. Next base: position 3,293 of record CAQBRY010000082.1, read on the forward strand.
TTAAAATAGGTTTTATAGCAAAAAGTGCAGTCCACCCCATGGATATATAGCATATCATTGAAAATTTGGCGAATTTTTTTAAATCTATAGTGTTTAGAATTATTCCTAACACGGCAGTAGCCCATATAATTGAGGTTATTACAATACCGAAAGTACCGCCTATAGATTTTATTGAAATTGGTGTATAAGTTCCCGCAATCAATAAAAATATTGAACAGTGATCTAGTATTCTAAAAATTTTTTTTGATTGATTTATTTTTAGACCGTGGTATATAGTTGAAACAGAATATAATATTAATAAAGTAGAACTATATATAAGGTTACACGTTAATTTAGTATTATCTCCCATGTAATTTTTAATAAATAATACAAAAGATATTATAGAAAGTATAATTCCGAGCCCGTGAGTTACGGAATTTAAAATTTCTTCTGGAAGTGTGTAAAATGGAAGACCAAATTTTAAGCAGATATTTTTTCTTTTATCAATTTTATTAAGATTTGTCAATATAGTTCACCATATTTTATTAAGATTAAATATTATATCCAGCAGATCTAAATATATTTAAAGAATTGTCTTTACCTGAGATTTCATAAGTCTTTAAATTCTCTTTTTCTATATTCCAAGCAATAGATTCATCTTGTCTGGCTTTAGTTCTTATACTGGTTATAACATTTGCTATAGATCCTTCCTCAATGTTATCAGAAAAGTTAGATTCTTTCAAGTATGTTTCACAGATTCTTCTAATGTCTTTCATATATTCAGCGCATTCTTGACCCCCGAAATGGGATTTGTCATCACACATTGTTCTGCATTTCATTATTAAAGGTAAATCTTTTATTTTGATTTGAAAAATATTTTTAGCGCTGTACATATCTCTTAAGAATATTTCAAAACATTCTTCTTTAGATTCTTCTATTTCATAAGATTTGAATTCTTCTAGCTTTTTGAACATCTCTGAGAGTACTTTTTGATACCAAAGATATTTACCTTTATTTAAAAATCCTGTGTCTATCATATAAAAAGCGTTCATATCTTATTCCTCCTAGAATTTATTTACTTTTCCATGCCTTTATAGCATAATCAGATATTTTTTGATAGTCATTATATGACCATATAGATTTGGGAAGGTATTGATCTATTATATTTTTAGCAAGATTAGTTTCACTCCAGCCCGAAGGGGTCCCATAATAAACAGCAGGTATAACATTCCCGGAAGATAAATATTCTATCATTGATTTACTGAATGCATTATCTACGGTACTGTTGCTTTCTTTTGTATCATAGGGAATGTACTTAAATTCTTGTACAACATATTTGTAAGCCAGATCAGATGTAAGCATCCAGACGAAGAAGTCTTGAGCCAGAGCTTGTTCTCTTTCTGATGCTTTAGCGTTTATTACATAATGAGATGGAGCATAAACTGTTATGGATGAATTTATTTTTTTATCAGTAATATTTTCATTTTTTATGTCTTGCTCCATAATAGGGACTTTTATAGGTATAAAGCTGCATCTATTTGCCATTGATAAATTAAAAGTAGCTATAGCGTCATATGACGAGTTTAAAGCTAACAAAAATAATGATTTATTACTTACAAAGTTTTTTATTGATTGATTAGTAGTGTTTGAGGAATTATTAATAAGATCTATACCCTTAGTAATTGTAGACGTAGTGCCGGATATACTGGATGTTACTAAATCCAATGATTCAGCAAATCTCATAAGAGGATCCATTAGTGTATCAAGCTGTTCTGATGATGCTATATTTGCTTCAGCGGCAGAATCAAATACTGCTGCAAGAGCAGGATTAGCCATATACGATCCGATATATTTAGTATTATCAGATGAGAAGGAAAATACACCGTTTAGATTTTCTGATAATCCACTTTTTTTATCTAATAATGTATAACTGTTGTCATTTAAATGAAATTCGTAAATTTGACCGCTCGTTATATATAGCTTTACTGCATTTACAAAACTTTCAAATTCATCGTAACTACACGTTTTTAGATCGCTAAGTACTGCACGATATTTATCTCCTCCGAATAGAGACGATAACATTTTAGGATCGACTAAGTATCCAAATCCCTCTATTGTGCATGGAATGCCAAAATTATCAACAGTATTTGAACTTAGTCTAAAGTGCGATGGAATATTGTTTGCCAGCTCTTTAAATTCTGTTTGTGTTGCGTTACTAAAATCAAGTACGTTGCCTGACTCTCTCCACTTGTTAAGTTCTTCCATACTACTTACAGTAAATATAGTTGGAGGTGAGCCGGATTGCATATATTTATCCATAGCTCCATCATTTTCTTCATCATCTAAATCTACAGTTACAGCTTTTACTATAACTCCAGTTCGAGACGTGTATTCGTCGCACATTTTTTGAAAAGATTCTTCAATATCAGTATTAATATTATATATTGATATGTCGTATTCTTTCTCAGATGTAGTTTCTTTACTTTCTTCTTGAGCCTCATTTTTATTTCCACAAGATGACAATGATAAAGATAATAAAATAGACATAAAAATATTTAAAAAAAATTTTATATTTTTCTGCATAATTACAACATCCTCAAAACATTTAATTTTATTAATTATACAATTATATCTGATATAAATCAATATATAATACAGTGATTTTTTATATTTTTTGATATTTATATATAAATAAATATATAATATATGATTAAATGTTTTAAGTTGACGAAGATAAATTTTTTTGATAAACTTTATTAAGTCATTGCGGAATTGTGTAAAGGTAGCACAGCAGACTCTGACTCTGTTTGTCTGGGTTCGAATCCTAGTTCCGCAGCCATTTAAATAACTATTAACATTATTTTATTGTAGTTTATTTAAAGCACATCAATTTTTGAATATACTGTATTCAATTTTATTTATAATATGTTTTTGAATATTTATGTATTAGACTTAGTAATAAAATTTTAATGTACTAAGTATTATAGGAAAGTGCATTGATTTGTTTTTTTAATATATAAGTTTGTACTTTATGTAGATAAAAGTAATATTTGAAAAATGAATATAGTAAAATTTAGAATATATTTATATTATCGAGGCATAGCTCAGTTTGGTAGAGTGCTACGTTCGGGACGTAGAAGCCGCAGGTTCAAATCCTGTTGCCTCGACCACCTCAAAAGCCGCATGGATACTGGGTTCTAGTATGCGTGTGGTTTTTGTTTTTACCGCTTTTTTAATTTCTTCTAAGAATTTTTCTAAAAATTATTTTTAATGCTCTTTTTAGAAGTTTAATACTAAAGCATTTTCCATTTCATCAGCAACCATTGCTTCTTATGATTTATTAATATGAGTATAAATATTTCCTGTGGTTTCAACATCAGCATGTCCTAACCACTTTTGAATATCTTTTAGACCCCAATTCATATCGTATAAAATACTAGCACATGAATGCCTTAAATCATGAAAACGCATTTTTTCAAATTCGCTTTTTGCCAAAGCTTTTTTGAATGATCTTGTAATGTAACCCGGAAAATAAGTTTTTCCGTTTTCCCATGTGAATACATAATCGCTAATTATATAATCACTACCAAAAAGTTTTTTATTTTCTTCCTGTTTTCTTTTGACCTCTTTTAAAAGTTGCACTACTTTATCGCACATTTTAAAACGTCGATTACTTGTTTCGGTTTTAGTTTTGTCCTTCGCAACCAAAGATAACCCTTTAACAACGGTATGTTTAATTGATAACCTATTGCTTTTAAAATCTATTGCGCTCCACTTTAAACCTAATACCTCGCTTCGTCTTAATCCGTAATACAAAGAAATATATACTAAATTTTGTAAACGGTGGTTATCGAATAACTTTAACATTTTATTTGCTTGATCGGTGTTTAAAAAAATATATTCTTTTTGATTACAGCTATCATCTTTCCTTTTAGGTACGGAAATTCCTCTTGCAGGATTTTTAATTATTAATTCATCAACTAAAACAGCGTGGTTTAAAATTGCGTTTAATGCGATTTTATAGTCTTTTATCGACCTATAAGAAAGTCCTCCGCCTTTTTTATCTTTTCGTCCCCCGTAAAATTTACAATTGTAATAATCTCTTATGTGTTTAGGCTTAATGTCCTCAAGATTAAGATTTAAGGGCGTAAAGTATGGAATAATGTGATTTTTTAAGCTATTATAATAAGTATCC
>CAQBRY010000083.1:0-2018 GCA_948762645.1 uncultured Eubacteriales bacterium
CACCCTAAACATAAAACTATAAACAATAAACATAATATTACTCGTATAAATACTCATAATATTATGTCAATAGCTCAGAGCGATAAAATCACTCATGAGCTGTTAGAAGAACCTACAGAAAAAATATTCATTGAAATTCCTCTTATTGGGGACAAGGTTTATAAAATGCCTGAAAGGTTAATAGACGAATATCAAAAACTGTACACCAGTATAGACGTTAAACAGCAAGTCCGAGAATATAAAGCGTGGACGTTATCAAACCCTGCCAAAAGAAAAACGGAACGTGGGATATTAAGATCTATAAACTGTTGGCTGGAAAAAAACCAAAACAGAGGGAATAAAAATCCGTCGGGCGGAGTGAACCGAGACGGAAAGGCAAGTTACGATATTGAGGGGTATCAAAGCTTTTGCCGAAATAATTTAATGCGTCCGAAACCTACGGATGCCTTTTCAGAAACGTTGGATGAGCAAGAAAAATTGGAGTTTATAGAAGTGGAGGTAAAATAAATGACCAAAAAAGAGACTGCTCAAATTTTGGAAATCCTGAAAAAAGCATACCCGAACTTCTACAAAGGTTTTTCGAAGGAAGATTCAAAAGACGCAATAGATCTGTGGACAACGATGTTTGAAGACGAAGATGTTTTCACGGTAGCAAATGCGGTAAAAGCTCATATTGCTATGGATGAAAAAGGATTTCCGCCTGTGATCGGACAGATCAAAAGTAAAATTCAATCTTTGTCTCGAAAAAGCGTTGTAACGGAATTTGAAGCATGGGAAAAAGTCAAAAACGCCATTAGAAATTCACTGTATGATTCAGGCGAAGAATACGCTAAATTGCCGGAAAACATACAAAGACTTATAGGCAGTCCATTGACGCTAAGGCAGTGGGCAATGCTGGATATTTCAGAACTTGACTCAGTTGTACAGTCAAACTTTATGAGGTCATACAAAGCATGAGTAGAGTATGAAAAAGAATATTTGGCTATGCCAAAATCCGTGAAAGAATTTGTCAAGAAAATTTCAGAGTCAATAAACGCCGAAAAAAAGCAACAGGAATCAATGAAATTTTTAGGATTAAAACAGGACGATCAGGGGTGAAAAATGGATAAAGTAGAAATAATATTGCCCTTGAAGGTAGACTCAAAATTAAGTTTAAACAGTATTTATGCAGGTAAAAAGTGGTATATACGCCAAAATCAAGCACGTAAAATACATCAGCTTGTAAGGCTTGAACTTATCAATCAAAGAGTACCAAAAAAGCTATTTGAAAATCCAGCACGAATAGAGTTTTACTGGAATTCACTTTTAGATCTTGATAATCACGGATACGTAGCAAAGCTCATAATTGACAGACTAAAAGGCTATTTAATTCGAGACGACTCAAAAAAATACATAGAAAAAATTACTCACTCGTATTGGCTTGGCAAGGGTGTAAAAATCAGAATATCTGAATCAGAGGAGCGACTTGATTGTGAAAATAAAAAATAAATTAACAGATTTAAACGACCATTTATTTATGCAGCTTGAAAGGCTTAATGACGAAGAAATGCCGGAGGAGAAGTTGGCAATGGAAATAGAAAGGTCAAAAGCGGTGGGAAATATTGCAAAAAATATCATAAGCAACGGTAGGCTTTTACTTGACTCAAAAAGGCATTTTGACGAACTGGGAATAAAAACGGAAGAGCAGCCCGAAGTACTTAAAATATGCGGCGGTGATGAAAAGAAAGATGAAAAATAAACGCCACAAATATACCGAAGAGGAGAATGAATTTATACGTAAAAATTCAGAGGGTCTGACAGGAAGGGAACTTACCGATTTATTTAATATAAAATTTAAATGCAGCGTATCGAAAGGTGCATTAATGCGGTATAAAACAGTCAGATTAAAAATAAAGGGTTCAAAGAACGAAGGGACATTTCTAAAAGGCAATATTCCATGGAATAAGGGGCTAAAAGGGTGGCAAAAGGTTAAACCTAAGAATTTATTTAAAAAAGGGAATTTGCCGAAAACAACAAGA
>CAQBRY010000083.1:2028-7425 GCA_948762645.1 uncultured Eubacteriales bacterium
CAACAAGACCAATTGGAAGCGAAAGATCAAACAAAGACGGATTTATTGAAGTGAAAATTGAAAATCCCAATATGTGGAGATTAAAGCACCATGTTATCTATGAAAAATACCATAACGTAAAGATTGATAGATGGGACAAGGTTATATTTTTAGACGGAAATAAGCGTAATTTTGATATTAATAATTTAGAAAAAGTGTCCAATTCAGAGCAAACGTATTTGGCAAAATCTAAACTTTTAGGGAATAATCCCGAGATTAACTCGGCAGCATTAATTCTTGCCAAACTAACAGTAAACGTCAAAAAAATCGAAAAGAAGGTAAATTAATGCCTAAGTGCGATGGAGACTGCTTTAACTGCATTTATGAAGATTGTATTCTGGATGATGAGGATATTGACGCTTCAGACATAAAAGAAATGGACGAAGAACTTGATTTACTCTCCAAAACTGACAGCGACAAAATAAAAAGACGCAGGGAATATTTAAAACAATATTATCAAAAAAATAAAAAATATATTTTGGCATATAATAAGCAATACCGCAAAATATGGTATTTGAAAAATAAAAAGTATGTTATGGATTACCTTAAACGTTGGCAAAAAAACAACCCTGAACGTATGGCTCAATACTTAAAAAAATACTATCAAAAACACAAGGAAAGGCTTACATATGATAAGCAGTATCGGCGAAAATTCATAGAGAAAACGTCTGAATACTGCAAACGGTATCGGCAAAATACAAGGAGAAAATATATGAATACAACAAACAGTGGCGGACGAAAAACAAGGTAAAAATTAATAAATATACAAGAGAAAAATATAGAAATATGAAAAAGTCTTTTTACGATTCTTGGATGTTAAAACATCAAAAATTTGTTGACAATAAATTGTTTTAAATAGGCCAAATTCAAGAGAAACGTTCAAAACTATAATTACCACCGGAAATAATTAAAAACTTAAATTTACCCCATTTAAGGCGAAAATAAAGGTATTCTTCACGCAGATTAAAACTTTGAGACAAATAATATAAATTTGAGAGGTTATGAAATGAAAGTTAGTCAGGTAAAAGAATATTTAGGAAAAGAAGTGCTGTTTACTCTTCCCCGCCAGACTAAAAAGAGTAAGTTTATACTATCGGCATATATTTATCGAATTGACCCTAAAAATCCTAAAGCAAGGCTTTATCAGGTAGAACTGTTGGATACAAGGTGTAATCACTGCGTAGTTATTGCAAACATGAAAGACGTACAGATTAAAGAATAGATGTTTGGAGTGTGATTCAGTGATAATAGAGAAGTTAAAAGATGTCAAAAGACTTAAATTTCAGATAAAGTGTATTGAAAATGATATTGAAGAAGTGCGTAGTAAAATGGAACATCACGCTATAAAATACTCTAAAATTCCTAAGCCTTCCGGATATAAAGATAACATCATGGAAATGTTTATATCAAGAATAGAAGATCTGGAAATAAAAAAGAATAAACTCCAAATGAAAATAGATATGGTTTTAGAAGAATTGTCCGTACTTCCCGAAATGCCTTACAGAGTAACCTATTATAGATACGTTGATTCAATGAGTTGGGATGAAATTTCTAAAAAAATAGGTTATAGTATAACTCAGTGTTATAGATTTTATAGGGCTGCTAAGAGATTTAAGATATAAAAATATGGTAATTCAAACTACTTTGTGTTACAATAGAGTTATATGCATATAATATAGTATAAACTAATTTTTAGGAAGTGATAAAAATGTCTACAATAACAGTTAGAATGAATGATGAAGAAAAAAAAATGTTAGAAAACTACGCTGAATTTTATGGTAAAAGTATGGCAGCAGTCTTAAAAGAGGCATTTATTGAAAAAATAGAAGATGAAATAGACATGGAAAAAATCGAACTTTATGAAAAAGAGGGTAAAAACGAAAAATCATATACCCTAGACGAAGTAGCTAAAGAATTGGGGTTTAACTGATGAAGTATAAAGTTGAAATAAAAGAAAAGGCTAAAAAAACTTTATCTAAACTAGATAAGTTCCAATCTTTACAAATATATAATTGGATAGTAAAGAATTTAGATGAATGTAGTGATCCTTATAAAACAGGAAAAGCTCTTACCGGAAATATGTCAGGATATTGGAGATACAGAGTAGGCGCTTATCGAATTATCGCAGACATAGACGAAAAGAAAATAAAAATAATAATTGTGGATGTTGGGCATAGAAGAGAAGTTTATAGTCGAATAAATAAAATTGATTTTTCTAAAAGATGAACGATTTTGATAGTAAATGGCATATTTATGGTAGTAAATGACACAAAATGAGAGATTCAAGTGTGATATAATATTAACATGCGAGAGGTATATACAAAGGCAAGAAGGATATTACAAAATAGTTTTTCATTTTTTCTTCATATTTAACTCCAAAAAAATAAATAGCATAAGTTTTGATATTCACTATTTCAAAAAGACTTTATGGTTAGTTTTATATTTTTTCTTTTAAGACTTTCACGTTTAATTTTCTAATTTGTTCTTTATAATTAGCACCTCCTTATAATTTAAAAATTCATATGATTAAAAATTTCCTTTCTAAAATGTTTTAATGTGCGTAAAAAAATCTCGCTAAATGTAATATCCTGAATATAAAAGAGTTTTCGTTTAATCGAAGGCTCTTTTTTGTTATCGAAAGAAGTGAAGTAAACGAAGTGAAAAAGCAAAAAGAAAAGCAGTGCAGTATCTGTTTGGCGTGGTTTGAAGAAAAAGAAATTGTTGACGGAAAATGCACAAGTTGCAGAGAAGATATAAAAAACGCTCCAAAAAGTATGACAGAGAAAGAAAAAATAGAATACATAGCCAAGGTAAAACAAGGACTTTTAGAAAACAGATATAAAAAATTATATTTATCTGAAAAAAGAAAACTGGAACTATGTTCAAAGTGCGAGTGGCTTAGATTCATAGATTATCTTAATTGTAAGGTATATTGTGGAAAACCTGTATGCGAAAGATGGATAGGTGAGTAAATGAGTGAAAAGAAAAACAAGGGTGGTAGACCCTTAAAAGAGATAGACAAAAAGCTATTTGAAGAAATATGTGAGTATTTTGAACATAAAGTATGGATAGCAGAAGCTTTAGGAGTAGATGAAGATACGCTTCATAAGTGGGTTTTAAGAGAATATAAAATGAGTTTTTCCCAGTATTTAAGACAAAAGAAAAGGCTCAAAGATTTAGAAATATCGAAAAATCAAATAACTTTAGCCAAAACCAATCCTACAATGGCAATCTGGTTGGGAAAGCAAAGACTTAATCAAAAGGAAAATCCAAACGAAAAAAATGATATGGGACTGTTGCCAAGTTTAATGGAGGTATTGCAGCATGTTGCAAACAGAAACACAAACTAGCATAAGCAATAAACAATTTGATTTCTTAAGCAGTTTAAAAGAAATAAAGAGAATAAATATATTAGAAGGCTCGGTAAGATCAGGTAAAACGTGGATAAGTTTACTTGGCTTTTTTCTTTTGGTTGCCAATAGTCCTGAAAATAGCGAGTTTATCATGGTTGGCAAGACAATTACTTCGCTTAAAAGGAACTGTTTGAATTTGCTACAAACAATTGTCGGAAACGGTAATTTTAAGTTTTCGATAAGCAGTAAGGAGGGCAGTATTTGCGGGAGGAAAGTATATTTAGAGGGGGTTAACGATTCAAGAGCGGAAAACAAAATAAGAGGTATGACTCTTTATGGCGCATACTGCGACGAAATAACGCTTTTTACACAAGATTTCTTTACAATGCTTTTATCACGTTTATCAATGGAAAACAGCTTTTTAATCGGGACTACAAACCCCGATACACCCTCACATTGGCTCTTAAAGAACTATATTTCAAGGCGTGGTGAGCTTGATATAAAAGTCTGGAAGTTTACGCTTGAAGACAATCATACGCTCCCTAAAAGCTATATAGAGAACCTAAAAAAAGAGTATACAGGAGTATTTTATGATAGATTTATATTGGGCAAATGGGTAGCGGCAGAGGGCTTAATATACAGTAAATTTGCTAATGAAAAAGAGAAATATATCGTAGACAAAATAAGACCTTATGATTTGCAAACAATTCATGTAGGAATAGACTACGGAGCTTCCAAAAGCAAGACAGCGTTTGTGGCAATCGGCTTTACAAAAGGATTTAAAGATCTTTATGTACTCAAGGAAAAGACCACTCTTGGAATAAAGAGCCCTGAAGAAATGTATGAGAGTTTTTGGAAGTTCTATGAAGAGCTTGAAAATGAATACGGTCATGTTTCCTTTTGCTATGCTGACTGGGGAGGTCTGGGTCAAGTACAAACAAAAGGAATTCAGAATTACTTTTTAAAAAGAGGAAAACCAATTAAAATACAAGATTGTTTTAAAGTCAGGATAATCGAAAGAATCAACATGGTTTGCAGACTTATAGGGGCGAACAGATTTAAAGTTCACAAAGATTGTAAAGAGACAATCGAAGCGCTATCAAGCGCAGTATGGGAGGAAAACAAAGATGACGTTAGGCTTGATAATGGTAGCGTAAACATAGACGTTCTAGACGCTATGGAGTATGCTTTTTCTAACTATATGCAGAGCCTTAATAACTCGTTTAATGTTCCCAGAAAACTTGATAATATGCCCATTTTGTGATATAATTTATAAGTAAGGCGGTGTAAATAGTTGGAAACAGCAAAAATAGGAACAATTAAAAAAGAAATTATAGATATTTTGGGATTAAATTTAAAATATGATACCCCAATTTATATAGGAGAATCCAATTATCGCCATATACTTGAAAAACATAAATCAGATTTTATAAAATTTGGTGTATATATTGACAATATAATCGAAAATCCTGATTTTGTCGGTATAAATCCAAAAGATAAATCTATTGAATATGTAAAAGAGTTTAAAATAGAAGACGAATTTGTAAAGGTGGCCATTAGAGTTTCCGGTAAAGGCAATTATTTTGTTAAGAGTATGTATTCTATACCAGAGTATAAAGTTAAAAAATTTTTACATATAAAAAGATTTAAAAAGTTGACTAATTTATAATAGATTTGTATAATATATATTAGAGAGGGATTAGTGGATGGAAGTGGAGCCATCGCCCGTGTGTCGCTCACATGTTAGGAGAAGTAGTGGGACCTACCTACCTAAGCCCTCAAAACCGCTTTAAAAGGCGGTTTTTTTAATGCGAAAAAATAATGTGGGTAAAAATGGACTGGTTTAAAAAACTCCAAAATAGCATATTGATTAACTTAAGATATATTCAAAAAAGTGAATATGAGGTTAGGGGATTTTTATATGGCACGTGGGAACACCCTCATGAAGTCTTAGCTTTGTGTGGAAGTAAAGAAGAAGCAATTGAAAAAATGGACAAAATAACAC
>CAQBRY010000084.1 GCA_948762645.1 uncultured Eubacteriales bacterium
GCGTACCACTCGTTCATAATATTTCTGAATGGTGTAAAATCATCTTCGCCCTTTTCGCTGTCAACTCCATCATTGACCGCTATCAGCCTGACATCGTGCATTGGCAATATCGTTTCAGTGAGTTGTCCGACTTCAATATAGTTTCTTCCAAGTCTTGACATATCTTTTACTATTATAGTGCTTACTTGGCCTGCCTCTACAAGTTGCATCATTTCTTTAAATCCTTGCCTATTAAACGTAACACCCGAAACTCCATCATCGATAAAAATTTTTATGTTCTTAAAACCATGTTCTTTTGCGTATCGTATTAAAAGTGCTTTCTGATTTGAAATACTGTTGCTTTCACCCTCTAAATCATCATCTCGCGATAATCTTAAATATAAAGCTATTATTTTATCGCATTGTAAAATATTGTTTATTTTGTTAGCCTTTTTCCTTCCAAATTAACAGCCAAAAACAATGTTTACAATTATATTATATCATGTTTTTGGGCTTTATGGAGCCATTTCTCGGATTTTTTCTCAATCTCCGATACCAATAAATTTTTGATTTTTTCTTTTAATGTTCCGCCATTATTATCAAAATAAGAATTAATAATATATGTTACTTTTCCGATTTTGGTTTTACTCTGTTTCTGAAATGAAATTATTTCAAATGAATCAGTCATGTTAGTTTTCTCCTTAAAAAATTCAAAATATCTCAGCCCACCAAAATGGTGACACATGAATTCCATGTCCTTGCAAACTGCAAAGCTACCCTCATTGCCTGCGACGGTTTTTTCACGCTCGGACTGTGACTGGGCAGGAGTATCTTTAATTGTTACCGAGATTTTTGTTATTCGGTTTTCAAGGTTCGCTGAGTGAAAATTTATCCCCTCATATATATAAAGAGTCTTTTGAGGGTGTTTTTGGGGCATGTTTTCTGAAAAAATTTAATATTTCTACTTTATTTACAAAAATCTTCTGATTACATTTAATATTTTTTCAAATCTTCTCCCGATTGTCCTAGGGGTCTACTTTATAAATTTTTGATAATTCACGCTGTGTTCGGCACTCTTTAACTATGTAGCTGATAAATATTTGGTCTTCAATCGATAAACTTTTCACCGCTTTGTGCAGCATTGGGTTCTTAATCAGTTCAATCCAACCGAGTAAGCTTTGTCCTGCAACTTGCTTGTCCACATCAAAATCTTCTGAAAAATTATCATATAAAATATCATCTATTTGTAGTTCGTGTTAATTTATCTTAGATTGTTTTATCTCGCCCTTTGTGTCCATATTTTTGATTACAGTATAAAAATAAGCAATTTCATTCTTTATATCGTCACGATGATTTCTCATCACTTTAACCCCAAAATTATTTGATTTTTTCAAACAATTGGGAATAGCTACGGATAGCGTATGTAATAGAGAAACCATCGTTTATTCATAGGCTTGTCCTCATATAGCCTAAAAAAAGAGCAGAGTTATACATGTAATCGCGCAAACTCTGCTAAAAAATAGGTGCTATTGACATTGTTCTGCATTAAATTACAGAATTAACCTATATGTATGTACTTTTATATATTGCAGAACATAATCAATAACTCATTACTACAAATCCCCCTTTGAGGTGCTGCACCTAAATTTAAAATAGGCTACGCACTTTCTTATGTATTAAAAATCGGTCAAGGCTTTTGAAAATATAAGCATGACCGTTAATTAAATTTTATTATTTGTAGTTGGGAAAAATTTGCCATATGGCGCATGATATTTTTAGACAATAAATAGAAAGATTAGACTACGCGGAATAAAAACTGCAACTTGTTTTTCATAGTTATTTGTGATATAATATATTTGAATTTTATGGGGAGGTGGAAAGATGCGCAATTTTTCTTGCTAGTTTATAGGTGTAAAAATTAAGATGCTATTTGTATTACTGAGTTTTTATACCTTTTTGCAAGAAAGTTGTGTTCCTTACCCTCCTTATACATATAGACGTCATCTTTATATAGTTTTATAGGTTGTAAGAATTACTTTCTTGCGACCTATAATTTTTTTACAAAAAGGTGTGATTTATATGTCTATAATAAGCATTCAAAATTTAACTTTCGGATATGATGGTAGCTATGACAACGTTTTTGAAAATGTATCTTTTCAAATAGATACAGATTGGAAGCTTGGCTTTACAGGTAGAAACGGACGAGGTAAAACTACATTTTTAAAACTTTTAATGGGAAAATATGAATACCGAGGCACAATTTCAAGTAATATGGAGTTTGACTATTTTCCATTTGAGGTAAACGATAAATCTCAGTTTGCGATAGATATAATCAAAGAAAAAGCTTATCTTGAAGATTACGATTATTGGAAAATTCATAAGGAATTATCTTTTCTCGACATTGATGAAGAAATACTTTATAGACCTTTTAATTCGCTCAGTGGCGGTGAGCAAGCTAAAATTTTACTTGTGAGTCTATTTTTAAAAGAAAATTCTTTTTTGCTGATTGACGAACCCACAAACCATTTGGATATAAAAGCCAGAGAAATAGTAAGTAATTATCTTAAAAGCAAAAAAGGGTTTATCCTTGTTTCGCACGACAGAAACTTTTTAGACAACTGCATCGACCACATTTTGTCTATAAACAAGACAAATATAGAAATTCAAAAAGGTAACTTTTCATCTTGGTACGAAAATAAGCAAAGACAAGATAACTTTGAAATGGCTAAAAATGAAAAGTTAAAAAAAGATATCGAAAGGCTTGAAAGCTCAGCAAAACAAAGTGCTAGGTGGTCTAACAAAGTAGAAAAATCAAAACATGGCACTCGTAATTCAGGACTCCGCCCTGACAGAGGTTACATTGGGCACAAAGCTGCAAAAATGATGAAACGCTCTAAAAATATGGAAGTGAGGAAACAATCTGCAATCGAGGAAAAATCTAATCTTCTTAAAAACATCGAAAGTGCCAGCGAACTTAAAATTCATTTTTTAAAACATACGCCAACTAGGCTCCTAAGTTTAAAAGGTGTTTCCTTATTTTATGGCAGTAAAGAAATTTGCAGTAATATTAGTTTTGAGGTAAACCAAGACGACAGAATCGCTCTTTATGGTAAAAATGGATGCGGTAAATCCACAATTTTGAAATTTATAAACGGAAATGATAAAATAAAATCAACAGGTAATTTTGAGAAAGCAAGCAATTTGAAAATATCTTACGTTTCACAAGACACATCACATTTAACCGGTAATCTTAACGATTTTGCAAAATCAGAGAATATTGATGAAAGCTTATTTAAAACCATTTTAAGGAAGCTTGACTTTTCACGCACTCAGTTCGAAAAAGATATTTCTGACTTTAGTGGAGGACAAAAAAAGAAAGTCTTGATTGCTAAAAGTCTTTGTGAGCAGGCACACTTGTATTTATGGGACGAACCGCTTAACTTTATTGATATTTTATCACGTATACAAATTGAAAATTTAATTCTAAAATTCAGGCCGACTATCTTATTTGTTGAACACGATAAAACTTTCAGCGAAAAGATTGCTACAAAAATTTTAAAAATTTAAGGAGAGGAATTTATGAAAAATAAAAAGTGGACAAAACTATTATCGTATTACAAACCGTATAAAAAAGAATTATTTTTAGACTTGCTGTTCTCAATAATTTATAGCATTGCTGTAACCTCTATCCCCCTTTTAATCAGATATGTAACAACAAACATCGTAAACCTTGAAAAAGACGACGTGTACCGCCTTCTCCTCTTAATCACAGGCGGTAATTATGGGATTATTTGTTATTGTATCTTTATGTTTAAGATATACTAAATATCAAGTAAATATGCTTGCCGCTAAAGTTGAAGCGGATATAAAAACTGAAATTTTTAAACACTTTCAAAAGCAAAGCTTTAGTTTTTTTGATGAGCGAAAAGTTGGCTCTCTTATGTCACACATTACTACAGATGCTTATAACCTTACTGTGCTTATAAAACAAATCCCTGAAACACTTCTCGATTTTACAATAAGGCTAATAGGTACAGGAATTATCTTATTTCTAACAAGTCCCACTTTTGGAACAATAACTTTCGGAATTTTAATATTGACTTTTTCTATTGCGTCTTATTTCATTCCTAAGATTCAAAAAAATATGGGGAAAGCAAGGGGAATTTATTCCGAGCTTACATCTAATTTGGAAGAGAGTCTATCAGGTATAAAAACAATTCAGTCTTTCGCAAACGAAGACAAAGAAATTTTAAAATATAATGATAATATAAATACATATTAAAAAAACAAAAAAGCAACACATAAGCTTTTAGGTACTGTCGAATCCACAATTGACCCAATTATAATAGGTTTAATTCCGATAGTTACGATAATTGCCATGTTCTTTATTTTAGACGGAAAATTTGATATAAGCGATTTAGTTGTATTTATGTTGTATGCAGATATTCTCATTGGACCAATGTTCAATGTTTTATCTCTTATAGAAAGATTTAATGAGGGTGCTGTCGAATTTAAAAGAATCGTTAAAGTGTTATCAATAGAGCCTGAAATAGTTGATTCTCCAAATGCTATGGAGCTAAAAACCATTCAAGGAAATATCAAATTTAAGAACGTTTCGTTTAATTATAAAGCTGGAAAAGAAATATTCAAAAATTTAAGCTTCGAGATACAAGACGGCGAATATGTAGCTTTGGTAGGAACATCCGGAACAGGAAAGTCTACGCTTTGTAATCTAATACCGAGATTTTATGACGTTACAAGTGGAGAAATTCTGATTGACAACATTCCTATAAAAAACATAAAACTGAAAGACTTACGAAAAAATATTGGCTTCGTACAACAAGATACGTTCTTGTTTTCTGGTACGGTTATGGACAACATCCGCTACGGAAATCTTGATGCGTCTAAAGAGGAAATTATAATGGCATCCAAAAACGCCTACGCTCACGATTTTATTATGGAACTTGAAAAAGGTTACGATACTCCTATCGGAGAAAGAGGTGTAAAGCTTTCCGGCGGTCAAAAACAAAGACTTGCAATTGCGAGAACATTTTTAAAAAATCCACCTATTTTAATTTTTGACGAAGCAACTTCAAGTCTTGATAATGAAAGTGAAAGATTTATTCAAATGTCAATGGAGAATTTAGCAAAAAATCGTACTACCATAGTTATTGCTCATAGGCTTTCGACCATAAAAAATGCAAAAAGAATATTGGTTTTAAATCAAACTGGTATAGCTGAAGAAGGCACGCACGATGAACTTTTGAGTAAAAATGGTATTTATGCAGGCTTATATAATTTGCAGTTTCAAAAGTTGTAAATTGTATAACAATATAACACTTATTCAGAGGCTACATAAAATGAAAATAGCATTTTTAGATAGAGACGGGGCTATAATTAAAGATTATCCTGATAATATGTGGAAAGATATTAAGTCTCCTGAGTTTTTAAATGGGTCGATAGAAACCCTGCAACATATTAAAAACAGAGGTTTTGAGATAATCATTATAACAAACCAGTATTTAATCGGAAAGGGAATAATCACTTTAGAAGATTATCAGAAGTTTAACGATTTATTTCTAAGAACTTTAAATAAAAATGGAATAAATGTGTGGGATGTCTTCTATTGCCCTCATTCAAGAATACAAAATTGTGATTGTATAAAACCAAAACTGGGGCTTATTAATCAAGCTATACATAAATATCCGGATATAAATTTAAGCTGTTCTTTTTATGTCTGAGATTCTGGCTGCGACAAAGAACTTGCTAAAGCGTTTAAAATTAAGTTTTATGGCATAAACCTTGATTGTGACAATAATATAAGTTCTTTGAAAGATGTAATTAGATTTTTAAATTAAAAATCATTTAATAAATTAAAATATAAACGTTGGAAAGGAAATAAGATGAAAAAAATATTTTTAACTTTAACATTAATATTAGCTTTTGTATTATCTATAAATAATTATGTATTTGCAGTTGATGGGATACAATTTATTACGGTTAATGAAAAATCAATGAGAGCGTACGTAAAAGGTTTAGGAGATACAACAATAGTTATGCTCAGTGGTTGGGGAACAGAGTCGCCAATAGATGATTTTATGCCCTTGGCCGATAAGTTGTCTTCTGATTATAAAGTAGTAATTTTAGAGTGTTTTGGCTATGGGGAAAGCGATATAACAGTGGACGAGCGTTCAAATCAAGTAATAGTCCAAGAAATTCATACTGCTTTAGAGGAATTAAAGATTAGTCCTCCGTATGTATTAATGCCTCATTCAATGTCGGGGCTTTACAGTTTGTATTATGCAAATAATTATCCCTCTAAAGTTTTAGGTATAATCGGAATAGATATGTCCTTGCCACAGAAACAACTTGAAAGATGGACTGAAGAAAAATTTGAAGAAACTAAAATAGACCAAGAATCAAGTGATTTAAATATTTCTATGATAAACCAGTGGAATAAATTTTACGATAATTCTAAAGAATTAAAGGATGTGAAATATCCGCCCTGTTTACCTGTGCTTGTTTTTCTTGCTACTGAACAAATAGAAAATGTAGATGATATGATAAAGTTCGGTACTATGCAAACATCTTGGACTGGAATTAACACTAACATGATTACAAATCTTGATATTCAAAATATTGAAATTTTAGAGGGAAAACATTATTTACATCATAATCGGGTTGATGAGATTGTAAGAATCAGTAAAGAATTTATAGAGAGTAAAGTAAAATAATTTTATATTAAAAGTGAGGGAATAAATATGAGTTTTAAAAAAATTGATATGGATAATTGGGATAGAAAAGAGAATTATAACTGGTTTACAACGAAAAACCGATGCAAAATTAATATGACTATGAATATTGACGTGACGCCGCTAATTAAAATAATTAAAGAAAATAATCTTAGGCATTACCCTGTTTTTACATATATTGTTTCAAAAGTAGTAAACGCAAATGATGAATTTAAAATGAATTACGATAAAGAAGGAAACTTAGGAATTTACGATATGGTTCACCCTCGTTATCCGACATTTCATGAAAGCGATAAAAGAATCTCAATATTATGGACAGAATATTCGGAAAATTTTAATGTGTTTTACGATAGATTTATTAATGATATAAACACCTACGGTGAAAAACGCAGTATGGCAGCTAAAGGAACTTTCCCGCCAAATTGTTTTGATATGAGCTCACTTCCGTGGAGTAGTTTTACAAGTTTTGATTGTCCACCTACCAATGGTGTTGTTTGGTTGCCACCATTTGTTATGGTAGGGCTCTTCTTCGAAGATAACGGAAAATTTTTATTACCGGTTTCTATTTCGGTTCATCATGCCTCGTGCGATGGATACCAT
>CAQBRY010000085.1 GCA_948762645.1 uncultured Eubacteriales bacterium
TGTATTTAGTGTAGTAGTCATTTAAAAGCTATGGTTTATCTTTCATTATTTTTTCATTCAATTTATCAATTTCTATTTTCAATTCAAGTTTTTCTTTACTCTGTGATGTTACGTCTGTATTACCTACCTTTTTTAATTTTTCTTCGTGAATAATTCTTTCGACGATCGGAGCTAATGCTCCAATTTCTTTAAGAAGCTTAGGAACATTTTTATCTATAATGCTTTCCCTAAACCGCTTATGCTCTATTGCTAATTGAACTGCATCCAGTGTATCCTGTAAACTATTTGCATACGTTTTCATCAAAACCACCTCTTAACCATAAAATGTTTACATTTTTATTGTAATATATATATATATATATATATATATCAAGTATTTTTTAAAATATATCTATTATTAACAATAAATGTATTGAGTTTATTTTTTAAAAATATAAGTAGTATTTTATAATTAAAAATAGTAATATTATACGTAGTATTATTATTTTTTTAGAGGTGTAAAAATGAATATAATCAGTGCAGCAATACAAGGAACAGTTCAGGGACTGACAGAATTTTTGCCAATATCAAGCAGTGGCCATTTATTAATATCTCAGCATATTTTGGGGCAGCAACAAAATAATCTTTTTTTTAATGTTATGCTGCACTTGGGAACGCTTATATCAGTAATATTGGTATACTACAAGACTATAATAGATTTAATACTTTCATTTTTTTCTTTAATAAAAGACGTTTTTACTGGAAAATTTAACCTAAATAAATTAGACGAAAACAAAAGAATGGTCGTGATGTTAATAGTAGGTCTTGTACCCCTTTTTCTGCTATTTATTCCTCTTCCCGGGGACGTTAAAAATATAAAGGGGTTGGCAGAGGTTTTATCCAATGATAAAAATATTGTTTTAGTAGGAATATGTTTGATAATAACAAGTATTTTATTAACACTTGGAATTAAAATAAGCAGAGAAAAAAATTCTAAGCACCTTATAAAAAGAGATAAAAATAAAATTATAATAAATGACGGAAAAAAAGAATACAACATTATGGACGCCATATACGTAGGAATAATGCAATTTATAGCAGCGATATTTCCCGGAATTTCAAGATCAGGATCCACTTTATCGGTAGCATTGATGAGGGGTATTAACAGGCAAAAGGCCATTGATTTTTCATTCATATTGGGAATTCCTGCAATAATAGCAGCATCATTATTGGAAATCAAAGAAGTGTTTGAGTCTGAATCAGCAATGTCAGCAATTCATATTCCGAGTATAGTCGTTGGAATACTATCTTCGGCAGTGGTCGGATTTTTATCTATAAAATTATTTAAATGGATTTTAGCTAAAGATAAAACTAATATCTTTATAATTTACACCTTGGCAGTTGGAATACTTTCCGTTATAATAGGCATTGTAGAGCTTAATAAAGGAACAAATATATTTAGCGGCACTTTGCTCTAAAATAATTTAAATAAAAAATAGGTGTAATATGAAAAATTCAGAAAATTCTATAAAAAGACCTGCTGGAAAAAATAGGTCATTAAACAAAAATAAAAAAAAAAGCGTACCTAAATACAATTATTTTGGACAAATAATTGTATTTTGTTGTTCAATACTAATGTTTTTTATAGTACTAGTTCCAGGAGAAAATATATGGTTATTTTTGCATAATCTATTTTTAGGACTATTTGGAAATTGTTCTATATTATTACCATTATTTTTACTATATGTATCTATAATTTCATGTATTGACAAGCTGAAAGAAAATCTTGATTTCAAATTATTGCTTTCAGCAATAACAATAATATTATTTTGTAGTCTAATATATATTTTTTCGGGAGTAAGTGTAATAAGCAAGAATTCAAACTTTTTTGAAAAAATAGTATTATCATATAAAATGGGTATATCTAATGAGAGTTCGGGAGCAATAGGAAGTATACTAGGCTTATCATTATCGTGGGCTTTTGGAGTGGCAGGAGCTAAAATAATAAACATTTTATTAATTTTTATATCCGTAATGATTCTAACCGGGACAAGTCTTATTCAAATTTTTTATACTTTCTCAAAATTTCTAAAAGCACTTGATAAAAACATTCATATCGGAATATATAATTTCAAAAAATCAAGATTACAAAAAAAAGCACAAAAAATATTAAATGAAAATGATTTAAACAACAATAATAAAAATGGTCCTTTAGATAATTTCCAAGCAAATGCAAAACTACCAAATGAAAAAATTGTAAATTCTCCGAATAAATACAATAAAAGTGCAAAAGAAAATACGGTATTTAAAGAAACTAATAAAAATATTTACTCCGACAATACTTTACCTATAGATAATGTAATGGGAAATATTTCTTCACAACAAAAAAATACTATTTCAGTACCTAATGAAAAACATGAAAAAGAAAATTACAGTAATTTAATAAATTTAGACTATTCGTACCCCGAAATAGATCTTTTAAACAAATCTGTTTCCCCTAAAAAAAGCGATATAGCCTATGAACTTGAAAATAACGGGAAGATACTTGTTGATACTCTAAGTAGCTTTAACGTACAGACCAAAATTACAGAGATTAGCAGAGGTCCCTCAGTAACAAGATATGAACTTCAACCTGCACCAGGAGTAAAAATAAGTAAAATAACAAATCTTGCAGACGATATAGCTTTAAATTTAGCTGCGTCAGGAGTAAGAATAGAAGCTCCTATTCCGGGTAAGTCTGCTGTTGGAGTCGAAATTCCAAATAAAATTGTAAGCGTAGTTAATATGAGAGATCTTATATCATCACAGGAATTTCTGTCTTCTAAAAGTAAACTTACAGTCGTACTTGGAAAAGATATAACAGGTAAAGTCGTAATAGCGGATCTAAGTAAAATGCCTCACTTATTAATTGCAGGTTCAACTGGATCAGGTAAATCAGTATGTATAAACTCATTTATAATAAGTCTGCTTTATAAGTCAACCCCGGAAGAAGTAAAACTACTTATGATAGACCCTAAAGTTGTAGAACTTGGAATATATAACGGTATACCTCACCTTTTAGTGCCGGTTGTTACAGACCCAAGAAAAGCAGCCGGGGCTTTGGGATGGGCAGTCAATGAAATGCTCTTAAGGTATAAAAAATTTGCCGAAAATAACGTAAGAGATTTAGCGTCATATAATCATATAGCAGAGCGTAAAGATCCCCCTCTTGATAAAGAAGGAAGTCCCATACAAAAAATGCCACAAATAGTAATAATAATAGATGAACTTTCGGATCTAATGATGGCAGCACCTAATGAAATAGAAGATTACATATGTAGATTAGCACAGATGGCAAGAGCAGCGGGAATGTATTTAGTAATAGCTACTCAAAGACCCTCAGTAGACGTAATTACAGGTATAATAAAAGCCAATATTCCAAGTAGAATAGCACTTGCTGTATCTTCACAAATAGATTCTCGAACAATCATAGACATGAGCGGAGCTGAAAAATTACTCGGTAGGGGAGATATGATGTTTTCCCCGGCAGGATCGTCTAAACCGATAAGAGTTCAAGGATGTTATGTTACAGATGAAGAAATAGAAAAGGTAATAGAAGCCGTAAAGGAAAACGATAATGATGAAAATAAATATGATAACAACGTCATAGAAGAAATTGAAAAAAATACATTATCAGATAAATCAAAAGGCTCAAAAGATAGTGATCAAGATAGTGGAAATATAGATCCTATAATGAACGATGCCATAAAATGTGTAATAGAAGCAGGACAAGCTTCAACGTCTCTTTTACAAAGAAGGTTAAGACTAGGCTATGCAAGAGCAGGACGTCTAATTGATGAAATGGAACAGCTAGGTATAGTAGGACCTCACGAGGGTTCTAAGCCCAGACAAGTAATAATTACGTATCAACAATATTTAGAAAGAAACATGACTAAAAATGAATAATAAAAAACAAAAAAATATTAAAATTATAATTACAATATCAATATTTATTACTATGGTTTTATCCTTGCTATTTGTTAGTAATTATTTAGGGCTGGAGAAAATTTATCAAGTTTTCGACAAAATAAACTCTAGTGAATTTGAACAGGATAATAAAGAATATAATATGTGCATACACTTTTTAGATGTAGGAAAGGCAGACTGCATATATATAAAATGTGAAAATAAAAATATGCTGATTGATGCAGCAGATAAAGATGTTTCAAGCAGCGTTGTGGAATATCTATGCAGACAAAACATAAATAAATTAGACTTAGTGATTGTAACCCATCCTCATAGAGATCACATAGGGCAAATGGCAGATGTAATAAATAATTTTAGTATAGATAATTTTATAATGTCGGAAATTCCACAGGAAATTATGCCTACATCTACTACATATAAGAAAATGTTAGAGTCGATTAAAAATAAAAATTTAAAAATAAAGTTAGTTCATGCAGGGGAGAAATTTACCTTAGGTAATTTAAAAATAGATGTTTTAAGCCCTTGTAAGCAATACGAAAATTTAAATAATAATTCAGTCGTTATACGTTTAGAATACGGAAATGAAAGTTTTATATTTACAGGGGATGCTGAAAAAGAAGCGGAAAAAGATATGATTCAAAATAATCTTAATTTAAAAGCATCCGTTTTAAAAGTAGGTCATCATGGAAGTAGCACTTCTACTACGAAAAATTTTTTAAAAAAAGTAAATCCCCAATTTTCGATTGTATCTGTAGGTAAAGATAGAAACAAACTTCCAAAAGAAAATATTATCAAAAGAATTAAGAAATCGGGTTCAGATGTCTACAGAACCGACATATACGGTACAATAATACTTAAAACTAATGGAGATGGTATAGATATTTCTACAGAAAGAAGGATCGCTTAATATTATGTATTTTTCTATTGATCAAATAGGGAAGGACCACATCGAATGTGAAAATGATGATGGAGAAATATACTATTTTAAAATAAAAGATGCCCCCCAAAATATTAGAGAGGGGGACATCTTAAAATATGATAAAAACGGTAAAATTATAAAAGACGAATATAAAACCAAAAAAATGAAAGAAAAAATTAAAATTGTTTTCAATAAACTCTCAAAGTAGTGAACAGCTAAAAAACTTTTTAATTAGTCATTCCAATTCCAGTACCCGCAATACCTCCGATTACTGCTCCTGAAGCGGCTCCAATTCCGGACATTTTTGCAGCGTTTAAAAATGCTCTTCTGACCTTGTTTTTTTTGCCGTTGTAAATGTCATGCATAAAACTTCCCAAGAAGCCAAATCCTGCTCCTGACAATGAACCTTGTACCACTCCATATCCGGCTCCTTGAGTTGCAGAATCTAAAATTTTTTCTTTATCTAATCTGCCACCACTTGCTTCTTTTAATTCCTCGTCAGATACTTTTTCTAATAATTCTTTATTTAAACTCTTTTTGAATTTTTCTAATTGTTCATCGGTTACGTCTAATCCCTTTTCTTTAAACATAGCTTTAATCTCATCATTGCTTTTGGACGACAGTACATTAGACACAAATTCATCTGAAAAAATGTCATCCATATTTTGTAAATTATTTTTACTATCTTCCACTTTAACACCTCATTTTTATTTTAATAATCATGTGAAACATTATTTATACTATACTATTTATATAAAAGTGTCAATATATTTTCGGGAAATTATAATAATATATCAATTAGCACTATAATTTAGTTTCGACTAATTTGAAAATTTTTTATCTATATTTTCCTTGATTGATCCCACAACATCGGCTCCCATAGCACCACCTACGATGGCACCAATTCCAGAAGAATACAATCCTTTAGAAAATGCATATTTTAATGCTTCAGAAGAAAATCCTTTTTTAATAACTCCGACGGGGAGTCCAATGGCAAATCCGGCAAGTCCCCCAAAGGCAGCCCCAGATCCGGCACCTTCTGCAATTTTTTCTGATTTATAAATAGATTCAAGTTTAAAATTGGTCGCTTTTGCTCCTCCGTTCGCTTTCAACTCTTCATCAGGAATACTTGTGCCCTTAATTAATTCTTCTTTTACAATTTTTTTGAAATCATTTATCTGGTCATATGATACATCTACTCCTTTTTCTTTAAATAAATTCTTAATATCATCATTATTTTTTGATTCTAATACTTTTTTAATAAACTCTTCTGAAATCATATTTTTATTTTTACTATTATTTTTCATTTAAAATCCTCTATTTTATATATAATATATTCATTTAGTGATATTTATTATAAATACATATATATTTTTGCCAATAATTTTTAATTTTTTAAGACAATACACTAATAAGTACTCCGGCTGCCACAGCAGATCCAATTACCCCTGAAACATTAGGTCCCATAGCGTGCATAAGCAAAAAATTAGAAGGATCTTCTTCTTGACCTACTTTCTGAACAACTCTTGCAGCCATAGGTACAGCCGATACTCCAGCAGCTCCAATCAGTGGATTTACTTTTCCATTTGTTAGTTTACAAATAATCTTGCCAAACAGTACTCCACCTGCCGTACTTATACAAAATGCTAATAATCCAAGCAATATTATAGATAAGGTTTGTATATTTATAAAAGTTTTTCCCGTAGCAGTAGCTCCCACAGAAACTCCCAAAAATATAGTAATTATATTCATAAGTTCATTTTGAGCCGTCTGTGATATTCTGTTGACTACTCCACTTTCCCTAAATAAGTTTCCAAGCATTAACATTCCAATTAAAGTAGTGGATTCAGGAAGTATTAAAGAAACTAAAATAACAACCATTATAGGAAAAATAATTTTTTCCAGTTTAGAAACAGGACGTAATTGAGACATTTTTATCATACGTTCTTTTTTAGTAGTTAAAAGTTTCATAATGGGTGGCTGTATTATTGGAATAAGAGCCATATAAGAATACGCTGCAACAGCAATTGGAGCAAGGAGTTCAGGGGATAGTTTAGATGTTACAAAAATAGCGGTCGGACCATCAGCACCTCCAATAATGGAAATAGATCCCGCTTGATTAGGAGAAAATTTAAATAATATAGAACCTATAAATGTAAAGAAAATACCAAGTTGTGCTGCAGCCCCTAAAATAAAACTTTTTGGATTAGCTATTAAAGGACCAAAATCCGTCATAGCTCCTATTCCTAAAAAAATTAGTGGTGGATATATTCCAAGCTTTACGCCTTGATATAGATAGTATAAAAGTCCTCCGTTTTTAGTAACTTGAAAAAAAGTATTTCCGAAAACGTTTAATATTGGAT